>JAFMSC010000027.1 GCA_017353825.1 Hyphomicrobiaceae bacterium
TGCGCCGGCGCCGCACCGAGATCGACACCATCCACGGAGCGGTGCAGCGCCTGGCACGGCGGCACGCCCTGCCGACCCCCACCATCGACACCATGATCGCCCTCGTGAAGGGTCTGGAATCGGCCTACCTCGAGGGGACAGTCGGGTGTCGGCTGTCGCAAGAAAGTGAGTGATGGACGTCTTGCCGCCTTACCAGATGGCCGACGGCCGAAATGCGAAGTGGCCCGACTGCCGACCAAGAGCGGAGCACGAGGTGAGCATCAACAAGTTCATGTCGGCCGAGGCTGCGGTGGCTATGATCGACGACGGCGACGCCGTCGCCCTGATTGGCGGCGGGGGCGGCCTCGTCGAGGCCTCGTGCCTGCACGAGGCCGTGGAGCGCCGCTTTCTCGCTTCTGGCCGGCCGCGCGGCCTCACCGTTATCCACGCTCTCGGCATCGGCGACCGCAAGGCCCGCGGTATGAACCGCTTTGCCCATGAGGGTCTTGTGAAACGCGTGATCGGCGGCCACTGGGTGTGGTCGCCGCGCATGCAAGAGCTCGCCAGGAAGGAGAAGATCGAGGCCTACGTGCTACCTGGCGGCGTCGCCATGCAGCTCTTCCGCGAGATCGGAGCCGGTCGTCCCGGCCTCTTCACCCATGTCGGCCTCGGCACCTTCGTCGATCCGCGCATTGAGGGGGGCCGCATGAATAGATCAGCCAAGTGCGACCTGGCCGAGGTGGTCAGCATTGATGGCCGGGAGCTGCTGCGCTACAGGCCATTTCCCGTCAACGTCGCACTGATCCGCGGCTCCTTCGGCGATGCTCACGGCAACGTAAGCCTCGACCAGGAGCCGGCCAACGTCGACATCTACGCCGCCGCGCTCGCCGCCCACAACTCGGGCGGCAAGGTCATCGTCCAGGTGCGGACCGCGGTCGAGGTCGGCGCCCTGCCTGCGCGATCGGTGCGCGTGCCCGGCGCACTGGTCGATGCGGTGGTCGTCGATCCGGCCCAGTCCATGGGCTACGACGTGGTCTACGATCCGACCCTGTCGGGCGAGGTCAAGGGCCCGCCGCGCCCTGCCTCGGCAACGCCCTTCACGGTGCGCCAGCTGATCGCGCGGCGTGCCGCCGAGGAGCTACGCGCCGGCGCCGTGCTCAACTACGGCTTCGGCATCCCGGACGGCGTGGCCAAGCTCGTCGCCGAGCGCGGCCATGTCGACGACTACTACCAGACCATCGAGCACGGCACCTACGGCGGCCAGCTCTTGGACGGCCCTCTGTTCGGCTACGCCCGGAATGCCAGCGCCATGATCGACGGGCCGTCGCAGTTCGACTTCTACTCGGGCGGCGGCCTCGACATCGCCTTCCTGGGCTTCGGTGAGATCGATGCCCTGGGCGACGTCAACGTCTCCAAGCTGGGCGGCGTGACCATCGGCCCCGGCGGCTTCATCGACATCGCCCAAAACGCGCGAAAGGTCGTGTTCTGCGGCACGTTCGATGCCAAGGGCACGGAGGTGGAGATCGGCGCCGGTCGCCTCACCGTCAGGCGCCACGGGGAGGTCGCAAAGCTGGTTGGCCAGGTGGAGCAGATCACGTTCTCCGGCCGCGAGGCGCTGAAGCGGGCGCAGGAGGTCGTGTACGTAACTGAACGCGCCGTGTTCCGCCTCGCCGACAAGGGCGTCACCCTCATCGAGGTGGCGCCCGGCATCGACCTGCACACGGACGTGCTAGCGCACATGAAGTTCGCGCCCAATATGCCGAGCGAGCCCGCCGTCATGAACGCAGCCCATTTCACGGCGTAGGGGGAAGCGGCCATGGCTGCTACGGATCGCAGTATAGGACGCGCGACGAGGGGTTGGAGCACCTCCTATTCCGATGCACGTTCCCATCCTGCCGGCCGCCGCTTATCATGAGCGAAGGGACCGGTCGCCCATGGCGTCAAGAACGCAACTGCAATTAGGGAGGAGAAGCGCCAGTGAGTGAAGCAACCCGCGTGGCGTGCGTGATGGGCTGGCCGGCCAGGCATTCGCGCTCGCCCAAGCTGCACGGCTACTGGATCAGGCGCTATGGTGTCGACGGCGACTACCGCGTGGCGGAGGTCCCGCCCGAGGAGTTCCCGACGTTCTTGAACAACCTCGCCCGGAACGGGTATGTCGGCGGCAACGTCACCATGCCGCACAAGGACGCGGCCTTGGCCTTGTCCGAGCCCGACGAGCGTGCCCGCGCGGTGGGGGCAGCTAACACACTGTGGCTCGACAACGGGCGACTGCGCTCCACCAACACCGATGTGGAGGGCTTCATCGGCGCACTCGATGCCAATGCGCCGGGCTGGGACCGCATGACCAACACCGCCGTGGTACTGGGCGCGGGCGGCGGCAGCCGCGCGGCGATCTACGGCCTGATCGAGCGCGGACTCAAGACCATCCACGTCGTGAACCGCACGCGCGACAAAGCCGACGCGAGCCGAGCGCGGTTCGGCCCGGCCGTGCACCCGGCCACCTGGGAGGACATCCCGCGCCTGCTGGCCGGCGCCAGGCTGCTCGTCAACGCAACCTCGCTCGGAATGAAAGGCCAGCCGGAGCTCAAGATCGACCTGTCGCCGATGGCCAGGGACGCCGCGGTCGCCGACATCGTCTATGTGCCGCTGAAGACCGGGCTGCTCGCGGCCGCGGAGCAACGCGGCTTCAGGACCTCCGATGGGCTCGACATGCTGTTGTACCAGGCCGTCCGCGGCTTCAACCTGTGGTTCGGAATCAAGCCGGAGGTCACCAAAGAGCTGCGCGACATGCTGGCTGCCGACGTGATGAACTCGAGCTGAGTGCCGTTACGGGCCGAACCCGAACCAGCGGCACGGCGCGTCCCAGAGGATCCTCCTGCGCCTGGCCGGGTCAGGGACGAGGCTCTCGAACAGCTTGAGCAGGGGGCCGTAGTCGATGCGCTCGGTGGCCTTCACAAACGGCCAGTCGGAGGCCCACACGCAGCGATCGGGCATGAAGGCGTTAAGCAGCTCCGCAACGAATGGGCGCACATCCTCGTGTGGATGCGGGAGGCGCGAGAACTTGGCATAGCCGGACAGCTTCACGCACGCACGGCCGGCGCGCCCGAGGTCGAGCAGCGCCTGAAAACCCGGCTGTTCCAGGCCGGCGCCGACATCTGGACGGCCGCAATGGTCGATCACCAGCCGCACACGCGACCTATCGAGCAGCGGATGGAATGCCGCGAGCTGGTCCTTCTCCGCCTGGATCTGCAAGAGCAGTTCCAGATCAGCGAGCCGGCCCAGTAGATCGCGGGACTGGAGATAGGCCTCCACGCCATGGATCGTGGAGTTGAAGGCGATGCCGACGATCCCATTCGCCTTCAGTGCAGCAAGCTCTGCCGTTCCAATGTCGAGCGGCACGACGGCGATGCCCTTGCAGCGGCCGTTGCTGCGCGCGATCGCATCGAGCAGCGGCCGGCTGTCCGTGCCGTAGCCGGAGTTCGGCCCGACCACAAGCGCATAGCGCACGCCGTAGCAGTCCATCACGTGCCGGAACTGGAGGGCCGAGCCGATCTCCTGGCCGGCAGGGCGGTAGGCGGTGTCGGGTTGATAAGGAAAGGCCGCAGGGTCGAACACGTGGTTGTGACAGTCGATCTTGGGCTCGTCGAATATCGACATCAGCGCCTCCGGGTTGCGGCCTCGGGGGGTGGGGGTCGGGCGCCGGGTTGGGGCGATCACAGCGCGAGAAGGGGCGATGCAAGCTCCAACGAGCGCACGGTCTGGAACTCGTCGGACTACCGACGCCGACACCTGATCGCCGCCTCACGCCTTCATCCTTGCCTCGACCCCTAGGATGCCCGACGGCTTCACCATTAAGACCAGGACCAGCAGGATGAACGCGTAAACGTCCTTGTAGGTGCCGGAGATGAAGCCGGCCCCCAGGCTCTCGACCACGCCCACCAGGAGCCCGCCGAGCACTGCTCCCGGCAGGCTGCCGAAGCCGCCAACGACGGCCGCGGCGAACGCCTTGATAAGCACGCCGAGACCCATCTGCACCTGCACATAGTTGATCGGCCCGATCAGCACGCCCGCTGCCGCCCCGAGCGCGCAGCCGACGCCGAAGGTGAGCGAGATCATCGCCGGCACGTTGATGCCGCTCAGGTACGCGATGTCCTTGTTGTGGGCCACCGCGCGCATGGCGAGACCCAGCATGGTCCTCCGCAGCAGGAGGTGGAGGCCGACCATGATGAGGAGCCCGGCGGAGACGATCCACACGTAGGACATGGGGAGCGTCAGGTTGCCGACCTCGACGGGCATGCCGAACGGTACTGGGAACGGCAGCGGCTTGGCGCCCCAGATCAGGAAGGCGATGTTTTGCAGGACGATCGACATACCGAAGCCGGAGATGATCATGCCCATGCCGGCCACGGTGTAGCCGCCGCCAGCCCGCGTCAGCCGCCGATAGAACAGCCGCTCGATCAGCACGCCGATGAGGCCCGTCACGACGATTGCGAGCAGCAGCGCTGGCACGTACGGCAGCGCCAGCTTCTGGAAGATCATGAGGCCGATGAACGCGCCCAGCATGTAGATCTCGCCGTGGGCGAAATGCACGATGTCGAGCCCAGAGAAGATCAGGGAGATGCCGAGCGCCACCAGGGCATACACCATGCCCACCGACAGGCCGATGATCACGAGATCGATGACGTAGTCCACGAGGTTGTCCCTCTTTCATGGGGTCGAGACACGGCCGTTGGCGGTCCGGCGTCAACGGTCGGGAACCTTAGAGATCGTGCGTCTCTCAAGGCTTCCACCACCCTGCACTCCTTGTTGCGACCAACAAGACGCGCACCTCGACCGCCGTCTCACAGCTGCGCCTCGCGGTTGGCGACCGTGCCGCCCAAGTAGGAGAGCCTCACGTTGTCGTCGTGCATGAGCCTCTCGGCTGAGCCCTCGATCTCGATGACACCGTCCTTGAGGACATACCCGTAATGGGCCAGCAGCAGGGCCATCCGCACGTTCTGCTCGACGATCAGCACGGTCATACCGTCGCGCGCGATGCGGTGGATGGTGCGGAAGATGTCGAGCACCACCTGCGGGGCCAGCGCCGCGCTCGGCTCATCCAGCATGATCATGCTCGGACTCGACATCAGGCCGCGACCGACGCAGACCATCTGCAGCTGACCGCCCGACAAGGTGCCTGAGAGTTCGTGGCGCTTTTCCTTGAGGACCGGGAAGTAGCCGTAGACCCGCTCGAGGGCAGCCGCGGTCTTGGCACGGTCCCGCACGGCGTATGCCCCGAGTCTCAGATTCTCCTGCACGGTCATGCCGGGGAAGGCCTCCTTACCTTGGGTGACCTGCACCAGACCGAGGCGGACAATCCTGTCAGGCCTAAGCCCGTCGATGCGCTTGCCGTCGAAGGTGATGGAGCCGCTCCACGGCCAGATCAGCCCCGAGACGGCCTTGAGGAGGGTGGACTTGCCCGTGCCGTTACCGCCGAGCAGGGCGACGATCTGGCCGCGCTCCACCTTCAGGCTCACGCCATTGAGGATGCGCACGCTGCCATACCCGCTGACCAGGTCCTTGATGTCCAGCATGCGTACCCTCTCGTCTCACGTAGGTTGGGTCAAGCCAGGCGCAGACCCAACACATGGGCAAGTGTATCGCCCCCAATGTGTCGGATCGCCTCCCGGCGTTCACCGCCGTCGACCCGAGGTTCTGCATCGCTCATGCCGATCTGAGGAAAGCTCTGACCTCCTCATCCTTCATCTCCTTGCCGAGGTAAGCCTCGATCACGAGGCGGTCGTCCCTGATCTGCGCTGGCGATCCCTCCGCGATCTTCTCGCCGTGGTCGAGCACGCTCACCGCCTCGCACGTCTCCATCACCACCTTCAGGATGTGTTCGATGATGATGACCGTGAGGCCGAAGCGGTTCTTGAGGGCCAGCACCGTGTCGAGCAGGACATCGACGTTGATGGGAGAGAGGCCCGCGGCCGGCTCGTCGAGAAGCAAGAGCTTCGGCCGTGCGGCCATGGCGCGGCCGAGTGCCAGCAGGCGCTGCTGCCCGCCCGACATCTCGCCCGCGGGCATATCGGCGTAGTCGGCGAGGCCGATGAAGGACAACAGCTCCATCATCTCCTGGCGCACACGTCGCTCCTCGGCCCAGGCCCTGCGCGATCCGACGACGGCGGACGCTGCCCCGTAGCGAATGTGGCCGTGATGGCCAATCAGCAGATTCTCGATCACGCTCATGCCCGAGAAGATGCGCAGGAGCTGGAAGGTGCGCGCGACGCCCCGGCGCGCGATCTCGTGCGCTTCCAAATTGGTGATGTCCTTGCCGTCGAAGGCGATGCTGGCGCCGGGATCGGGGCGATAGACGCCCGAGATTAGGTTGAAGAGGGTGGACTTGCCGGAGCCGTTGGGGCCGATGATGCCCCGCACCTCGCCTTGCCTAACCGACAGATCGACCTTCGACACGGCGGTGAGGCCGCCGAATCGCTTGGTCAGGTTTTTGATCTCGAGCAGCATGGGCTCACACGTCGTCTGCAGCGACGACCGAGGCCACGCCGGCCCTGCGCCGGCGGATGGCCTTGAAGCGGCGGCGAACCAGGACATCGTCGATCAGTCCCCCGATGCCGCTCGGCATGAACATGACGGTGAGGACGATAACTGCGCCGAACATCACCATGCGGTACTGGAGGTAATCTCGCGTCAGATCGTCGATGAGGGTCACGGCGATCGCGCCGATCACACCGCCCCAGATGTGGCCAATGCCGCCGAATACGACCATCAGCAGGAGCGTAATCATCTCGGTGATGGTGTAGCTGTTGGGGTGAATGAATCCCGGAGCCATGTGCGCCTGCAGGCTGCCAGCGCAGCCGGCGTAGAGCGCGCTCAACACGAACGCGGTCACCTTGTACTTGCGCACATTGACGCCGCTCGCCGCCGCCGCCAGCGGGTCTTCGCGCAGCGCCTTGAGGGCGCGGCCGATATCAGAGCTCAGGATGCTGAAGGCGAAGTAGAGCCCCAGAAGGGCGAGCGGCATGGCGAGGTAGTAGTAGGAGCGATAGTCGTCGAGCGCAATGCCGGCGAGGTAGGGCGGCGGGATGCCTGCGTAGCCGAGCGAAGCGCCGAGCCAGTCGGTGCCAGAGATGATGATGCGTACGGCCTCAGCGAGGCCGAGGGTGGCGAGGGCCAGATAGGCGCCTTCGAGACGGAACGACGGTACGCCGACAATTGCGCCGGCGAGACCGGTGACCAGCATCGCCGCGGGCATGGCTCCCCAGAAGGGGAGGCCGAGCTTGGTCGAAAGCACAGCCGACGAATAGGCACCGATCGCCGCCAGAGCCATATGGCCGACCGTCACCTGGCCGGCAAAGCCTTTGACGATATTGAGACCCACCGCCAGGATAACGTTGATGCAGATGACGTTCACCACATACTGCGTGTAGGCGTTCGTCAGCAGGAACGGCAATGGCAGCAGACACGCCCACGCGACAATCCAGGGCACGATCGGGTGCACGGACCCGCGGCGGGACGGGGACGCGCCGCCGCCCGCCCGTTGCTCAGTGTTCTTTACGATGTCGGCGGTCATGTCGTGGCCTAGGCGGCTGCGGGCGGCGGATTACGCCGCATCATGATCGAACGGCAGCGGAGGCAATCCGCCCGCCACAAGCGCCACCCGGTCCCCTCTTCCCGGTTGGGGGCAGAGGAGCTTCTAGAGCCCGAAGTCGGGGTCGAAGCCGACGCGGGCGAGGACGCGCATGTCGTAGTCCTTACCGCCCTTGGTGTACTCCACCAGGATGCCGGTACGATTGCCGTCGCGGCACTGGGGCGTGGGGTCGGCGCAGAAGTTGATCGGGCCGGCCGCCAGACCGTGGTAGTCCCTGATGTTCGCGAGGGCGTCGCGGATCGCGGCGCGGTCGGCCTTGAGGGAGGCATCCGTCAGCTCCAGCTTGGCATTCTTGAGGGCGAGCTTGATAAGCTGCGCCGTCTCGTACGTCTGGCTGAAATCGTGATCGGGGCAGCGGACCTTGTACTTCTCCTGCACCATTTTTACGAAGGCCTGCGCGACCGGACGCTCGTCCTTGCAGGAGAACGCCGCCGCGAACGCGAGGCCCACCACGGCATCGCCGGCGAGCTCGGGAACCGGCGCGTTCGAGGCCGCCGACGCCGACACGCGCCGCACCTTCTTGGGGATGCCGACCTCATAGGACTGCTGGACGATGCGCGCGATGGCGTCCAGCTGTCCCCCGATGGCAAGCACCTCGGGATTTAGAGACTTGATCTTTAGCAGATGCGCACGGAAATCGAGGTCCGACTCCTGCATCTGCGCCTCGTAGAGCGGCTCCACTTTGTAGGTTCGGCGCATGAAGGCCATGTAGTCCTTCGCAAACCCGATGCCGGCGGTGTCCGTCGTGTATAGGTAGGCGACCTTCTTGCCGACGTTCTCCGACAGATACTTGGCATGCACAGAGGCGTAGAAGCGCTCGGAAACCGAGGTGCGGAACACCCAGGCGCTGCCCTTCTTGGTGATGTCCGCATTCGTCGAGGATGACACGATCTGCGGCACCTCCTCCTTGGTCGTGATGTCAACCTGCGGCATGCTCACCGAACTGCAGACGGAGCCCATCACAAGGTGGACCTTGTTCTGGTGGATGAAGCGGTTGACGTTGGCGATACCCTTGTCCGGCTTGCATTCGTCGTCGAGCAGGATGACCTCGATCTTCTTGCCGTTGATGCCGCCCTCCGCATTGACCGCCTCCAGCTCGTCCTTGGCCATCTGCCCGTATTTCAGGCCATTCTCGACGATCATCCGCAGTGAGATGCCGATGCGGATCACGCCGTCCTCGGCCCTCGCAGGCGCTGCCGCAAGCCCGGTTGCCATAGCCGCTGTCAGCAGGGCACATCGAATTCCCGGATACGGCATCGGCGGTTCCTCCATTTCTCATGTTTGGTTGGACGTACGTTCAAGGGCCGTCCTTCGACCAGGCACAACAATTCTTCGCGTTCACCGGCAACGCCCGCGCAAAGACCCTACGCCGACCGGCGGCAATCTCCGGCTGCCCGGCTCCTTTCGCCAAGAGCGCAGCGATAACGACGCGTTCCCCCAGTTATCCAGGGCCGTCCTGCCCCCTTCCTGAGGAGGTCAACGACCAGCGTTTTCTCACAACTTATCCCAATGCTATTTTTTGTGAAGCCTTGTGAAGGAAAGCGATCCTGCGCAACTTCCGATGGAGCACGGCGACGTGGACTTCTCCCTGGACGACCAGCAGCGTCTGCTCATCGATACCGTGCGCAGGTTCATCGCCGAGGAGCTGGCGCCGCTAGAGGACGACGTGGAACGCACGGGACGGCTGGACCCCGTGCTGGCCGGCGCGATCTTCCGGAAGTCAAAGGCGCTCGGGCTCTACGCCATGAACATGCCTGCCGAGCTGGGGGGCGGCGGGCTGTCGGCGCTCGCCACCATGTTGGTCGAGGAGCAATTCGGCCACACCACTGACATCCTCATCCGCCGCGCCTTCGGCAACGTCTACGAGGTCTTGCTTGCCTGCCAAGGGCCGCAGAGGGAGCGCTGGCTCCTGCCGGCGGTGCAGGGCGCGCGCACCTGTTCCATCGCCATCACCGAGCCCGGCGCAGGCTCCGACACGGCTGGCATCACCACGCGGGCCGTCCGCGACGGCGGCAGATGGCGCCTCACGGGCCAGAAACACTTCACCAGCGACGGGCTGTTTTCCGATTTCTTCGTCGTCTCCGCCAAGACCGACGACAGCCGTGCCATCACGCTGTTCCTGGTCGACAAGAGCCTGCCGGGCGTCACCATCGGCCGCGACCAGCCGATGATGGGGTTGCGCGGCACCAGCCACGTCGAGCTGGCTTTCGACGACGTGCGGCTCGACCCCGACACTCTGCTGGGCGGCGAACGCAACGGCATGCGGCTGATCCTGGAGACGCTCGGCCGCGTGCGGCTGGCACAGGTGGCGGCGCGGGCCGTGGGCAAGGCGTCGAGGGTGTTGGCGCTGGCCACCGACTACGCCAAGGAGCGCCGACAGTTTGGCAAGGCCATCGGCGAGTTTCAGCTCATCCAGCAAATGATCGCCGACAGCGTCATCGAGATCAACGCGGCGCGGTACATGGTGCTGCGGGCCGCCTGGGAGATCGACCGGGGTAACGATGCGCGCGACTGGATTTCCATGGTGAAGGTGCAGGCTTCCGAAACCCTGGGTCGCGTGGTGGACAGGGCCGTGCAGATCTTCGGTGGGCTCGGCTACTGCAAGGACCTTCCCATCGAACGCTACTACCGCGACGCCCGCATCTACCGCATCTTCGACGGCACCTCCGAGGTCCATCGCGGCCTGGTGGCGCGCGCCGCCCTCAATAAGGGGCCCGCGCTGTTCGACATTGGCCCGTGACGCGCCGCGAGCGCCGCGCGAGGGACGCCGACCCGAGCGGCGTCTACAGCGCGGGCGTTCATTGGGGACGGCGGTTCACGGGCACAGTAGTTCATTGGGACATAAGCTCGCGCCCAGACGCGAGGCGAACGCCCTCAACCCCAGCCACCGACCGGCGGCTTTACTTGACCATCTCCAGCTGGCCGCGGACCTCCCCACCCGGGTAGGCGGTTGTGTGTATGTTCACATACCAGAGGCCTGCCATCATGTCGGCGGCCTGCGCATCCGTCAGTGTGGCGTGGCCTTCAAATGAGCGGGGCAAAGGCTTGGATTTGATCGAGATCCAGATTTCGGGGCCCGCATATCGGCCCCTTTCGGCCGGACCGTGAAAATGCGCTGAGGTCGCCGGACCCGTCAGCCCGGAATGAGTGCCTTTCCAGCTCAAGACTTTCGAGTTCGTGTCGTAGGTCGCGGTAACCGAGCCCGTCCCCTTGCTCTTGTTGGGCGGCAACTCGTTCGAGGCGCTCAGGTCCGCCTTGAAAATGACTGACTCGGCGCGCACCGGATCACCTGTCAACCACACCATCGTCATCAGCGCGCCCAAGCCGTACCAGTAGACTCCCCTCATGTGATGTCTCCTCCTTTGACAGAACGACAGCCTTGGACGGGGGAATTCCGGGCCGGCGACACGTAGGCCTCAACGTTGGCGCGGTTTTTCTTATGCTCGCTGTCTCGCGCGATGGCCATGCGGACCTTGACGCGTTCACCATGCGTCGTGCGCGCTTTGGACGGCCGTTCCATGGTTAAATCGTACCGCAAGCGTCCTACCGGGGCAACGGCTCAAGCCGCTCGCTCTGGTTGGACATTCTCATCATGGGACCCAACATCTTGGGTATGCACGAAAAGGACGCCTTTCGGCCCGGCAAGACCAGACCGCGGCTGCACCTCACTCCGGCTCGATGGCTTCGGCGTTGATGATGGGCCGCCAGGGGTCGATCTTGGCCTCCTGGTGGGCCGCGAGCGCTTCCGGCGTCTGCCGGTCGTTGGCTGGAAGTTCGAACCGAGCTCGGCAAGACGCTTGCTCACATCGGCGTCGGCCAGGGCGCCCAGGACGCCGCGTTGAGTTCGACGAGCCCTCCTTCGGCGTCGTGGCCTGCCGGCCCACAGATGGACTCGTGCAGTCCCGCGGCCCGGGCTCGTCAAACGCCTTCAGCTCGTTACCCGGCATGGATTTCCCGGCGAGGATCAAAGGGGGTTGGTGCAGACCAGCCCGATTGGCTGGAAGGCGCTCACGACATCGTATTTGAGCCCGTACACGGCGGCGTAGACCACGTGGCCTCGATGACCGTGGTGGCCATCAGGGACGGCACGGGCCACGCGGCCGGTAGGCGCCCTGGAGCGATCCGACCTCGGACTTGTTAAGCGGCTGAAGCGAGCCGACCTGCGCGACCGTATTGCTCGACAAGAAGCCGCTTGAGATGCGTGGCGATCGCTTGCATGCCGCGCCGGCCGTCCTTGCTCTCGGCGTCGGGATTGTAGTTGGTATTCGTGTTGACGTCATAAGTGTATGCGCGGCCTTGCGCGTCGGCGATGTACTCGATGCCGGCGATGCCAATGTCGTTGGCGGCCAGGAACGATTGCCAGGCCGGAATGAGCGGGTGCGCGAAGCGTGGCACGATCTGAAACTTTTCGCCAGCCGCAACCGCTGGACAAGCCTTACTTGGCTGCTCGATCTGGCAGGCATCGGCAGGGCAAAGCTCGAAACCCTGGGAGGTGTCGACGCGGACGGCGTAGAGCAACTGACCGCCAATGAACTCGACGCGTGTGATGAACGGCTCGGGCGCCTTGATGTAGCGCTGGACAAGCATGATGCCGTCGACCGAGTCGTCAAAGGCTTTGCTCGAAAGATGTTCCTGGAGTGCCGGCTGCGAATAGATCAACTTGACCCCAAGCCCCTTGCCGGCGCGATTGTGCTTGAGAATGATCGGATAGCCGATAGCCATGGCAGCACGCGGAATGTGCTCCCGGCCAATAGCGGCAATGGTCGCCGGGGTCTCGATGCCGAATCTGGCCAGACTCTCGTATTGGGCAACCTTGGAGATTTCGAGCTGAAGAGCGCGCTCGCCGTTGACGATGGTGCGCCCATGTTTCGTCAGCCACGCGAGCACCGCGGCCGTGTATTCGGGCGCGTAGCGGTGCCCCCGCGTGTGCGAGGAAGCGCTCATGCGATTGTAAAAGATCCCCTCGGGCGGTGCCGCTGTAAGGTCGACGAGACCGCGATCGAGAAACCACTCTGAAAACGGGGCATCGATGGCCGCAAGTTCGCCCCTCAGCGGCTCGACCCACTGCGTATTCTCGTGAAGCACAAAGATGCGCGGGTGAGAGCGTTCCTCGGCGGACAAAGACATGGGCATCTCTCGTCTTAGCAAGCGCGATTCGCGCGATGACGAAGGTGATATGGCGCAAGATCAGATCACATTGAAGTGCCCTGCGCGCGCTTGGAAATACTGTTTCAGTTTGCGCAATCCTCACGGACTATTTGTTCTGAAGGATGAACTCTTGAGAGTACGGACCTGTGGCTGGGCAGGCCGGCCGGTTTCGCCCAACGAACGCCCTGCGCCCCGTCATGTCGTCGAGCAACAGCCAGCCCGCGACGGCGAGGTTGGGCCGGCAGCAAGATCACGCTCGTCCCCTGTCGGATGTGAGGTGTGCCGTCGGCTGCCGCCGCGATGAACAGCCCTAGAAGAGGCGATGATCTCGAAGCCTGCCGAGTGATGCTCGCCGATCCAAAGCTTCGTGGCTTGTGCCGGTCGAGATGAACCAGCAGCTCGTCTGCACACACGGCGTCTTCCGACAAACGATGTTGCAGCGTGTCAAGCGCGGCGAGATCGAGGCTGTCCACCCGGGGTCAAGACAGCATTGCATCAACCGTGGGAAGGCCGGTGCCGGACAGGAAGAATGATCCTGGCTGAAAGCGTGCCGCTACGATTATCCCTGTGATTCTGTGGAGGAGGCAATAGAAGGCTTCGTCGCGGGAGCGGAGCGGCGCGGTCGTCGACGCTGCCGTCCGAGGCGCGGATGACTTCATCGACGAGAGCGATCCTGTTCGCGCAAGCGATGCATTCGTCGATGCCCCGAGGCCGGTGAGCGCCGCTGCGTCACCTCATTTCGGATCGGAGGGCAGAACCGCGCCGCATTTGCGTCCAACCGCTTCGTTATTCAGCCGGCTCTTAGGGAGCCGAATCATGCGCTGGGGCCGCGCCCTCCTCGTTGTGCCGGTGGCGGTTGGCCTGTTGGTGGGCCTTGACAACCTCTTGCCGCGCGCTCCGGTGAACCGAGTGGGAAAGCTAGTAAGGTCCGATCGCGACGTGGGGCCCATGCCGTCTCCCGTCGATCTGCGTCGTGGAGAGTTATTGATCGCCGGCCAAGCGCTCCGGTGCGGCCGCGTACGCAACATTCTCGATCCGGGGCTGCCAAATCTGGGCTTGGCAGCACCAGGTGTCGTCGTTTTCAATCCGGATCGGCTCAATCAGTACTCGGACGCCGTGCGCCTCTTCGTGTTCCATCACGAATGCGGGCACCACCATGTTGGAGGCGATGAGTTGGCGGCCGACTGCTGGGCGGTCAAACAGGGCGTTTCGAAAGGCTGGCTCGACCACCAAGGCATCGAGCAGGTGTGCGGCTCCTTCGGCAACGCTCGAGCCTCCGCCACGCATCCCTCTGGCCCTAGGCGCTGTGCCAGTCTCAGGCGGTGTTTTGCCATTGCTACAGCTGCACTCGCCCGGCAGAAGTCCCCGCCGAGGCAAACCGGCTGGTGAATCTGGCGGCACGCCTTGGTTCGGCCTGGGTGGTGCTCGGCGCATTCGAAGCCTGCTTTCTCGCGCGCGCGAGGTTCCGGCCTACCCAACAATCAAACCGGCGTTTGACGTGGGTGGGAGATCCTCCCGGCTTGCCGGGAATCCTCAAGAAGGCAGGGATCGGCAAGACGTTGTGAGGGCAGCTCGGAGAGTTCGGCGCCGGTGTGCCTTGCGGTGTGTTCAGTCCACTACCCGCGCGGAATACCCGGTGTTGGGTCTTTGCGTGGCTCCACCCAAACCTACGCCACCGGACCCGGCCGCAGATGGCATGCCGCAAAATGCCCCGGCGCGACTTCGCGCATCGGCGGCGTCTCGACCCTGCAGCGCGCCTCCGCGTAGGGGCAACGGGTGTGGAAATGGCAGCCTGAGGGTGGGCTAATCGGGCTCGGCACATCGCCCTGGAGGATGATGCGCTTCGGCTTCGTTGTGGGGTCCGGCACGGGCACCGCGGAGAGGAGGGCCTCGGTGTAGGGGTGCTGCGCACCAGCGAACAGTACCCGCTTCTCGGCGAGCTCGACGATGCGGCCCAGGTACATCACGGCCACCCGGTGTGAGATGTGCTCGACCACGGCGAGGTCATGGGCGATGAACAGGTAGGCCACGCCGGAGTCGAGCTGCAGGTCGGCCAAGAGGTTGACCACCTGCGCTTGCACCGACACGTCGAGCGCCGAGACCGCCTCGTCGCAGACGATGACCTTGGGCCGCAGCGCAAGGGCGCGCGCGATCACCAAGCGCTGGCGTTGTCCGCCAGAGAACTCGTGCGGAAATCTCGGCATCTGGTCGCGCCGGAGCCCCACCTTCTCAAACAGCGCCGCCACCTTGTCGTCGACCTCGGCGTGGGAAACGCGCGCGAAGTTGCGCATCGGCTCGGCCACGATGTCCTTCGCCCGCATGCGCGGGTTGAGGGAGGCGTATGGGTCCTGGAACACCACCTGCAGATCTTGGCGATGGGGCCGCATGTCCTGTCGAGACAACTGGTCGATGCGTGTTCCCTGGAGATGGACCTCCCCCGCGGTCGGCTCGATGAGCTTCAGGATCAGCTTGCCGATCGTGGACTTACCGCAACCCGACTCGCCCACCAGCCCCAGCGTCTCGCCCGCATGTATGGCGAACGAAACCCCATCGACCGCATGAACCTTCTTGGACAGGCGACCGAACACGCCCTTGCGCACCGGGAAGTGCTTGGTGAGACCCTTCACCTCCAGCAGCGGTGTCGCGCTCATGCGGCCCCTCCCGGGAGACGGTCGGCCTCCCAGCAGGCCACCCAGTGGCCGGCGGCCTTCTCCTCCAGCGCTGGATATTCCTCCCGGCAGTGCGCAGTGACATGGGCGCAGCGCGAGGCGAAGATGCACCCCGCGATGGGCTCCTTGAGCGAGGGCACAACGCCCGGAATCTCCGCCAGCCGGCCCATGCCGTTGCCGGCCAGCGAATTGCCGAGCCGTGGCACCGAACCGAGCAGGGCCCGCGTGTAGGGGTGGCGCGGCCGGGCGAACAGGGCGTCCACGGCCGCCTCCTCGACCTTGCGCCCGCCGTACATCACCACGACACGCTGGGCCATCTCGGCTACCACGCCCAGGCTGTGCGTGATGAGAATGATCGCCGTCCCTGTCTTGGCCTTGAGCTGGCGCATCAGGTCGAGGATCTGGGCCTGCACGGTCACGTCGAGGGCCGTGGTCGGCTCGTCTGCAATCAAGAGCTTCGGTTCGCACGCCAGTGCCATCGCGATCATGACGCGCTGGCGCATCCCGCCCGATAGCTCGTGCGGATACTGCCGGATGCGGTGCGCTGGCTCGGGGATACCGACCAGCCGCAACATCTCCACGGCGCGCTTCTCTGCCGCGGCGCGGTCGAGGCACCGGTGAAGCGTGAGCGTCTCGGTGATCTGTCGACCGATCGTGAGCACGGGATTGAGTGAGGTCATCGGCTCCTGGAACACCATGGAGATGTCGTTGCCACGGATGGCGCGCATCTCGCGCTCGGAGAGGGCAAGCAAGTCCGTACCCTGGAACTTGATCCGGCCCCCGACGATGCGGCCCGGCGGCGAGGCGATCAGGCGCATGATGGAAAGCGAGGTGACGCTCTTGCCGCAGCCGGACTCGCCGACGACAGCCAAAGTCTCGCCGGCAGCCACGCAGAACGACACGCCGTCCACGGCGCGCACCACGCCGTCGCGGGTGAAGAAATGCGTCCTCAGCCCGTCGATCTCGAGCAGGGGCGCTGCATCAGCCATGAGCCCCCCGTGTTCTGTTCGAGAAGCCTGCGCCCTCGTCTGTGCCGAACCGCAACCACGTCAGAGCGAGATTGCCGAGCACGCCGCAAGAGCCCTTCCCCCCTCGTTCGCGCCGACGGCCCTGATGTGGGCCGCAGCAGGGGGAGGAGACGCTGCGTCTTGCGCCTTCAAAACGGATAGCGGCGCTGCCAAGCATTGGAACCACGACGGTCATTCACATATTCCGGGACAGGCGCGGATCGAGTGCGTCGCGCAACCCGTCGCCCAGCATGTTGACCGAGAGCACGGCGAGCGAAAGGAACAGCCCCGGAAAGAAGATCAGGAACGTGGCGATCTGGAACAGTGACCGGCCCTCGGCCATGATGTTGCCCCAGCTCGGAATGTTAGGCGGCGTGCCGGCCCCCAGGAACGACAGGATCGCCTCGGTCAGCATCGCCGACGCGCAGATGTAAGTCGCCTGCACTAGCAAGGGAGCGACCGTGTTGGGCAGGATATGGCGCGTCAGGATGAGCGGCGCCCGCGTGCCCGCTGCGATGGCCGCCTCCACGTAGGGCTGCTCGCGGAGGCTCAGCACCAGGCTGCGAATGAGACGGACAACGCGCGGCACCTCGGTGATGGCGATGGCCATAATGACGTTTTGTAGGCTGGCCTTGGTCAGCGCCATCAGCGCGATCGCCAGCAGCACGCTGGGAATGGACATCAGGCCGTCCATGACGCGCATGATCGTGCCGTCGAGCCAGCGCACGAAGCCCGTGACGAGGCCGATGGCGAGCCCGGCCAAGGTGGCGAGCAGGGCCACCGACAAACCCACCGTGAGCGACACCCGCGCGCCATAGACCACGCGGCTATAGACATCGCGGCCCAGCATGTCGGTGCCGAACCAGTAGGCCGCCGACGGCTGGCGCAGGCGCCGGATCGGCGAGATGGCCTCCGGATCGAGTGTTCCGAGCCAGGGCGCCAACGCCGCCATGGCAATAAGGGCGAGCAGCACGAGCCCTCCGACGATGGCGCCGGGATGGCGCCGCAACGCATCCTTGATGCGCGTCCAGGTCGGCGAGTGGCTGACCGCCTCCGTAGGCCTTGCGCCGTTCTCGACCGCCGCAACCATCAGTATCGAATCCGCGGGTCGAAGAGCCTGTAGGAGAGGTCCACGAGCATATTGACCACTACGTAGATCACCGAGAACAGCAGGATCACGCCCTGGATGATCGGATAATCCCGTCGGATGATGGCGTCGACGGTGAGCCGGCCGATGCCGGGCATGGCGAACACCGTCTCGGTCACCACCACGCCGGAGATCAGCAAGGCCACCCCGATGCCAATGACGGTCACGATGGGAACGGCGGCATTCTTGAGCGCGTGCTGCATCAGCACCGAGTTGGGTGTCAGGCCCTTGGCGTGGGCGGTGCGCACATAATCTTGCGCCAGCACGTCGAGCATGGTGGCGCGCGTGATGCGCGCGATTAGCGCGATGTAGATCGTCCCGAGTGCGATCGACGGCAGGATCAGGTGACTAAGCCAGGGCCAGACCCCCTCGCGGATCGGCGCGTAGCCCTGCACCGGCAGCCAATCGAGCTCGACGGCGAACAGGTAGATCAGGAGGTAGGCTAGCACAAACACGGGGACGGAGAAGCCGAGCACCGAGACCAACATCACCATGCGGTCGACGAGCTTGCCGGCCTTCCAAGCGGCAACCACGCCCAGCGGCACCGCTATGCCTACCGCGACAACAAGCGTGCAGAGCGCCAGCGACAAGGTCGGCTCCACGCGCTGCGCGATCAGCTGCGTCACCGGCAGGCGGGTAAATATTGAGGTGCCGAGGTCACCGTGCAGGACCGACCAAGCCCAGGTGCCGAAGCGCGTCCAGAACGGCTCATTGAGGCCCAACTGCTGGCGGATGCGCTCGATGTCCTCCGCGGTGGCGATGTCGCCAGCGATCACCGCTGCGGGATCGCCGGGTGTGAGGTAGAGCAGCGAGAACACGAAGAATGCGACCATCCCGATCACCGGAATGGTCGCGAGCACGCGCCGGATGAGGTAGCGCAGCATTTCGCTCCGGCTATTTCTTCTCGACGTTCCAGAGGAAGGCGATTGGTGAGATCAGGATGCCCGAGATATTGGTGCGGTAGGCGGTCGGGATGATGAACTGCGCTGTCGGGATGAACGGTACCGACTCCCAGGCGTGCTTCTGCATGGCGTCGACCAGTTTCTTCTGCGCGGCGGCGTCCGGGGCATCGAACCAGGCGTCGCGCAGCTTCTCCATCTCCGGGTCGGTAGGCCAACCGAACCACGACTTCTCGCCGACGCCTCGCAGCGGATAGTTGATGGCGGGGTTGGCCATGTCGGGGCCCACCAGCCAGGTGTGAAAAATGCTCCAGCCGCCCTTGTCGATGGGGGCCTTGACGGCGCGCCGGCTAATCAGCGTGCCCCAGTCGTTTGCCGCCAGTTCGGCGTTGAGGCCGGCCTTCTTGAGGAGCTCCAGCGTCACCAGCCCCTGGCTGTGCACGATCGGCTGGTCGGTCGCCGACAGCACCACAATCTTCTCGCCCTCGTAGCCGGCTTCCTTGATCAGTTGCTTGGCCTTGGCGAGATCGCGCTTGCCGGTCAGCCTCTCGGAGCCGACGTTGCTCTCGGCCGGCGAGCCGCACGAGAAGAACGAGGGACACGGGTGGCCGTTCCTCGGATCGCCCGCGATCGCCAGCGCGTAGTCCTACTGGTTGACGAGGTAGAGCAACGCTTGCCGCATCTTGGGGTTGTTGAAGGGCGGATGCAGCTGGTTGAAGCGGATCATGCCCATCGACCCCATCGGGTCGGTGTTCTCGATCTTGATGTCCTTGTTCTTTGACAGCAGCGGCACGAGGTCGGGCGGCACCATCTGCCACCAGTCCACCTCGCCGGCGTTGAGGGCGGCGGCGGCCGTTGCCGAGTCGGGGATATAAATCCACTCGACGCGGTCGACCTTGACCACCTTGCTGCCCGAGGCCCACGACGACGGCTCCTTGCGCGGCACGTAGTCGGTGTTCTTGACGAACACCACCTTGTTGCCGGGCACCCATTCCTCCTTAACGAACTTGAAAGGCCCCGAGCCGATCGTCTCCTTGATGTTCTCGAAAGCGTCCGTCTTGGCGACGCCCTCGGGCATGATGAATGGCACGTTGGACGATGGCTTGCCGAGCGCATCGAGGGTGAGCGCAAACGGCTGCTTCAGGATGAGCTTGAAGGTCTTCTCGTTCATCGCTTCCCATTTGTCGGTGAGCTCAGCGAGGCG
>JAFMSC010000181.1 GCA_017353825.1 Hyphomicrobiaceae bacterium
CGGCAAGACCGAAGCGGGGGCGCCAGGCGACGCGCTCAAGGAGCAGGCTGGGGTCGGCCACCAGCTCCGGCGGGTCGCCGGCGCGGCGGCCCTCGTAGGCAAGGCGCAGCGGCCGGCCGGCAGCGGACTCCACCGCCGCGATCACCTCGCGAACGGAGTAGCCGCGGCCGTTGCCGCAGTTGAAGGTGGCACTTTCGCCGCTCCGCTGTAGCAGGGCGTATGCCGCCACGTGCGCCTCGGCCAGGTCGCTGACGTGGATGAAGTCGCGCACACAGGTTCCGTCTTTGGTCGGATAGTCTGTACCGAATACCCGCATGTCATCGCGCAGGCCGGTGGCGGCCTGGCAGGCCACCTTGATGAGATGCGTAGCCTGCGGTGTGCTCTGGCCCGTGCGCCCCCTGGGGTCGGCGCCTGCGACGTTGAAATAGCGCAGCACGGCGCACGCCAGTCCGTGCGCGGCGCCGAGATCTGCCAGCTGGCGCTCGAAGAAGAGCTTCGACCACCCATAAGGGTTGATGGGCTGCAGGGGTGCGGTCTCGGGAATGGGTACGCGCTCCGGCGCGCCGTAGACGGCGGCGGTCGAGGAGAACACGAAGTGGGTGACGCCGGCGGCGATGAGGGTGTCGGCCAGCTCCAGGGCGCGGCTGGTGTTGTTGCGGTAGTACTTGGCGGGGTTGGCGACCGATTCCGGGACCACGATGGAGCCTGCGAAGTGGAGCGCGCCCTCGATGCGGTGCTCGCGCACGATGCGGGTCACCAACGCGCGGTCGGAGATGCAGCCCTGGTAGAAGGCGGCCTGGGACGGCAGGGTAGAGCGCATGCCGGTGGAGAGGTCGTCGAGCACCACCACCTCGGCGCCGGCGTCGATGAAGGCGTAGACGGTGTGGCTGCCAATGTAGCCGGCCCCGCCGGTGATCAGCACGGCACCCATCCAATGTGTCTCCCCCGCTCTTGCGCTCGCCAAAAGCCGCTCCAAGGCTTGGCTCCAAGGGCTTGGCTCCAAGGGCTTGGCTCCGAAGGCTTGGCTCCCCAAGGCTTGGCTCCAAGGCTTGGCTCCGCGCCCGACGCCGCGATCATTATACCACTGCAAGGGGTGCCGCACGCGGGGGGTGAAGTTAACTGTAAGCAGCACGCGGGATTTCGTGACCGGGACGGCGGGAACTTCGCTGCCGCCCGGCTGTTTGAGCGGGTAGGACCCTAGGAGCGGAGGAGCACGATGGCGCGCTGCGACGTTTGCGGTAACGATTACGACAAGGCCCTGCATGTGACGCAGGGGAGCCGGTCAATGACTTTCGACAGCTTCGAGTGTGCCATCCAGGCCATGGCCCCGCACTGCGCCCACTGCGATTGCCGGGTCATCGGTCACGGGATCGAGGCCCACGGCAAGGTCTACTGCTGCGCCCACTGCGCCAAGCAGTCCGGGGTGAAGGGCGTAAAGGACCGAGCCGCGTAACGGATTAGCGACCCGCGAGTGGCGAACAGGGGGTGGCCAAGCCGCCCCTGTTTCATCCCCCACACTGACTGCTGCCAACTCCCACTCCCCAGCGCCCTTCCCCCGTACGCCCGACGGGCGGCGATCGCAGCTATTCACGAGCTGTTCATATGCGCCGGTGCAGCGAAGCCGCTTCGAGCGCCGCAACGGCTCGCTTGCGTGCCACGCACCGCGCGGCAGATCAGGGGAATGAACGCTTCCATGCGACGCGGAGTGCTTCCGACTGTGGCCGGCGTTCTCCTCGCCGTGGTCGGGGTCGTCGTGGCTCCGCCGGCGCGTTCGCAGGAGACCTGCCGCACCCGCTGCTGGGACGCCTATGGGGCCTGCTACACGTCCACCAGCGACCGGCAGCGCTGCCAGGCGCAGCTGCTGCGCTGCTTGAACAACTGCATCCGCGCCAAGCGCTCGCCCGCCACCCAGCGCCGGCCTCAACCCGCTCATCCGACGGGGCATTCCGACGGTTGTGGAACATGAACCAGCCGTCGGTGCGCACCCCTGGCGGGGCTTTCCGGCCGCCCACGTGCGCCCTGCGGCTGGCCTGTAGCGCCGGCCCCGCGGCCTCATGCTGCCCCTACATACCGCGTGAACAACACCTGCGTATCACCCCAGGTGCGCTGCTCCAGCGCCACGAAGCCTCCGGGCGAGGCCACCGAAGCGCGCCGGCTCTCCTCCACCACGGCCACCGCACCAGCCGCCAGCCAGCCGCCCGCAGCGGCAGAGGCGAGCGCACGCGACGCCAGGCCCTGCTCATAGGGTGGGTCGAGGAACGCCAGTCCGAACCCGCCCCGATGCCCCGCCGGGCCCAGGTTGGTGGCGTTGCGCCGGAACACCTTCGTGCTGCCCATAAGCCCCAGCGCCTCGATGTTGCCGCGTATAGCCCCCCGCGCCGCCGCATCCTCCTCCACGAACAGGCAGAACGCCGCTCCGCGTGAGAGCGCTTCGAGCCCCAGGGCGCCGGTGCCGGCAAACAGGTCGAGCACGCGCACCCCGGCCATCGCGAACCCGTCGATGCCGTGCTCCAGGATGTTGAACACGGCTTCACGCACCCGATCGGAGGTGGGCCTCGTGTGCGCGCCTTCCGGCGCCGCCAGCATCCGCCCCCGAAACCGGCCCGCGACGATGCGCATGTCTCACCCTTCCATCGCCGGCTGCTCACGCTTTCCGCGCCGCGTCCCCGCCCACTCGCCGCCGGTTGGCGGCCCGGCCTGGACGGTCCTCTGGGGTGTTCCCCGGCCTATCCGTGTCGCCCCCCACGCCCGTTTCCCCTCCCGCCGCGACCTCGTGCGCCAGACCGAGCTCGGCCGCAACCCGCGCGCCCAGCTGATCGACCAGCACGCGGCGCTTCACCGGCTCCACGCCCCGCGGCTCGAGGTCGCGCAGCTGGAACGGACCGAACGAAACGCGGATCAGACGGGTAACTTTCAGGCCTAAGTGGTCCAGGATGGTGCGCACCTCACGGTTCTTGCCCTCGCGCAGGGCAACTGTAAGCCACACGTTGCTGCCCTGCACCTTGTCGAGCGTGGCCTCCACCGGGCCGTAGCGCACCCCGCCGATCTCCACGCCCTCCTTCAGCGGGTCGAGCGCCTCCTGCGTCACGGTCCCGTGCGCGCGCACCCGGTAGCGCCTGAGCCAGCCGGTGGCGGGCAGCTCCAGGTGCCGGGCCAGCGCGCCGTCGTTGGTGAGGAGCAGCAGTCCCTCCGTATTCACATCGAGCCGGCCCACCGACACCACCCGCGGCAGATGCTCCGGCAACGCATCGAACACCGTGGGCCGCCCCTGCGGGTCGGCGTGCGTGGTGACGAGGCCTCTGGGCTTGTGATAGCGCCAAAGCCGCGGCGGCTCAGGCGCGGGTAGCTCCTTGCCGTCAACTAAGATCCGGTCGCCGGCCACAACATCCCGCGCGGGGCTCGCGAGCACCTCCCCGTTGACGCTCACGCGCCCTTGTGTGATCCACCGCTCCGCCTCCCGCCGCGAGCACAACCCCGCCCGCGCCACCACCTTGGCGATGCGCACGCCCGCCCCGCCGGCTGCGGCCGTCGCTGGTCTTTGCCCTCTTCGTCGGCGCATGCCTTCGTCCTCATTGCATCCTGCATTCTTGGGCGACGGCGCGGGTCGATCGGGAATGCGACGAACCCGCACGGCAGCACGCAGGCACGCGATGCAAATGCCTATCGATACGGATCTATGCGCTGCCCGTCGGTCTGCACTGCAGATTAACTCTACGGGTGTACCACAATTCAATTTACCCTCCTGCCCGTGGTGCGGGGAAAGATTTTGTGCACCCGGAGGGGACTCATGGAAACGTGTTTCAGGCGAACGGGCAACGCCGGGAATTTGGCAGGCACCGGCCCCAGACGAGCAGCGATCGCAACCACCATCCTTGCGCTCACTCTGGCCGGTACCGCAACCGCGGCCGATAGGGCAAACCCGCCTTCCACGGGCTGCATCGACGAGGCCATCACACCCTCATTCGAGGAGCAGCGGTTGGTGAATAAGCTTCCCGGTACGGACGTACCGGCCCCGCAGCGCATTATGGAGGCCGCCGGTTTTCAGGACTTCGGGCCGAACCTGATCAGGAAGCTGTGCGCTCGCGACGCACCCACGAACTTCGAAGACGCAACGGGCCTCGTCAAGGCGGAAGGGCGAAAGTTGTGGCGCGCAGCCGTTGATCGCGTGCAGGGTCGCCATGTCTCCGGCGATCTCCCGCCGAGCGACGATCGCATGCTCTACTGGGCGCGCCTGACGATGTCCAAGGCTCTGCGCCAGTGGCAACCCGCATTCGCCATGTCCGATGAGGACCGCGAGAGCCTGCTTTGGGAGTTCGAGCGTTCGAGCCGCGGCCAGGACGACATCGATTTCCCTGGCGGCAACCACCACGTTCGCGTCATTGTCAGCGGGTTCGATCCTTTCACGCTGGGTAACCCAGGATCGACCACGTCGACGGGTATCCGGATCGGCAATCCGTCGGGCGCCAACGCGCTGTCGCTCGACGGCGTCACCATCGATCTGCCCGACGGGAAGGTGGCGGCAATCGAGACTTACGTCCTACCCGTCAACTACGGTCCCTTCATGAAGGGCATGCAGGAGGATACGCTCGGGCCATCGTTCCAGTCCGGACCCAAGCAAGTGGACGTGTCGATAACGGTAAGCCAGGGTGGTGGTTTCCAGTTTTGGCTCGAGCAGTGGAACGGCCGCTTCCACGGTCCCTCCGCAGGCAACGATGGCATCGCGCTTTGCCCCAGCGCGGGCGGTCAACGCATCCCGCCGAACGACGACTGTGACATCTATCCACCACAGAGATGGCTCGGCTACGACCCCAAGCCCTGGCAGATGGACAAGCCCGCGCAGTTCACCCTCACGTCGCTGCCGGTTGCCTCGATGATCGCGGCGGACACCGGAGCCGACGTTCCACCTCCCCCGGGGGCACCCACTCCGCAACCGTACACCGTTATCTGGCACACCAACTACACCGTGTTCCCGGACTGCTTTGCGACACCGACGCAGAGCTTCAACACGCCCGTGGAACAGTTTCCCCCGCCCACACCGCCGATCCCGCCGGCCGTGACGGCCTGCGCACGGCAGGGCGGCGGTGGCGACTATCTGTCGAACGAGAGTGCGTACCGGAACACACTTCTGCGCGACACCTTCAAATTGAAGATTCCCGCGGGGCACATCCATGTACCAGTTATGACGCGGTTCGGCGACGGCGCCGGCAACAATCAGAACCCGAGCGCAATCACCGACCCGACGTTTGAAGCCTACCGCGACACGATTGTCGAGCAGACGCACCGGCTGATCTTGCAGGCGGTGATTCATCGTGGCGAGGGTGCCCCGTACCCTTAGGGGTCAGACGGTTCGTGGGAGGCGGTGGAGAGGTCCCGTGGCCGTGAGGTCACGGGAGCTCTGCCCTTCGGGAGTTCGTCGGACGCGACCCGATAAAGCATGAGAGGCTAACCGACCGTTTCCCAGATCCGGACCGTCGCCGTGTCGATTGGGAATGCGACGAAGCGCGCGGCAGAACCTAGGCACGCCATCCAAATCCTATCGATACGGACCTATGCGCTACCCCTCGGTCTGCGCTGCAGATAAACTCTACGGGTGCACGACCATTCAATTTACCCTTCCGCGCCGCGGTTCGGGGAAGGATTTTGTGCACCCGGGAACTCATGGAAAACGTGTTCCAGACGAGCGGGCAACTCAAGGAGCTGGGCCGGCACCGGAGGCCCGACATGAGCAGCGATGGCAACCGTCGTCCTTGCGCTCAGTCTCACCGGTACCGCAAACGCGACCGACAAGGAAACCCGCCTTCCAGGGACCTATATCGATATCGACCTTGGGCTTCGCCGCGTGGATCATGCAGGACCAAAGCTTGCAACGGCGCAAACCCGCTAGGGTCTGAGCATGCCAACAAGGACCGAGAACAACAAGGACCGAGAAAATGAGCGAGCCTACGGCCATCCGTTTTAGGCAGAGCTTCCTGGAGCGGGCCGAGGAAGGGCGCGCCAAGCAGCGGCCGTCCCCCGGCCCGCGCCACGGCGAGGTCATCCCAAGGCTTTGCTGAGGAGAAGGTGGCGGAAGCGGAAGCGAAGGTGGACAAGCCGAAGAAGGAGCGCATTTGACATCGAAGCTGCGCGAGGACGGCAGTCGCGGCGCACGTGTGACAAGGGGGCTGGACGTGGAGCGGGGCGAGAACAAAGGTGCCATGAACAACGCCACGACCATCGAGGAAGCGGCAGCGCGCATCGAGAGGGAGCTACCCGGCTTGTGGCGGTGGCGCGTCGGCATGTGCAAGCGTTCTGCCCATGCCACCCTTGCTCCAGACGAGCGCTTGGACGATGCGCAATATGCCTTCGACAAGCGGTTCGACAGCGGGTTCGACGCCGACTTGTACCACACCGCGGCGAAGACCTTCACGCCGGCAGAAGCGCTCATGGCGGCGCTGGAGAAGGCCAAGGCAGCCGTCACGGCATGGGAGGCGCGCCAGATCAAGCCGATGCTGCAGGAGGCATTTCGGCTTTCGGTATCGCCATCCGACACTGACAAGCGTCGGGCTTACGAGCTTTATCAGGACGCCGGCCGCATCGCCTGGGAAGTCCTGCGGAAAGCCGCGCCATGACCGCCGCCCCGGCACTTGGCACGTGTAACCGGGCACGTGTAACCGTGCACGTGTAACCGGGCAGATATATAAGGGTATCCCCGGCCCCGCGCTGGACGTGAGGCAAGGTGGACCAAGAAGGGGTATCGGCCGTCAGTAGCCTTGCGATGGCGGCTGATTGATGAGGCGCTCTCGGGGCGGCACGTCCGCCCTGCTTGGAAAGCGGACGAGCACGCCCCGACGTTGATGACCCCTAAGGCGGCCGTATCAGTTGAGCGCGCTGCTAGCCCGCGTTTCTCAGTGCGCTCCGGCGGCGCTGGATGCCTCGTTCGCGGCGGGGGGGATGGCTACTCAACCGACGGGCATGTAGGCTGGCTGTCGGATGCCGTCGCGGCATCGGGTCAAGCGCGACATCAGGATCTGCCGCCCCACGCATCCAATCGAGCTGGAGGCCATGCGCGTCGCCGGTTGCCGCCAGAGCATTCGCCGTCCGGGTTGACGGGGGGTTGACGCGATGACGTGCGGACCCCCTGATGCACCTCCTGATGCACCGGGCGACGACCGACACCAGAACCGCAGGAGAGGGCCATGTTCGCCGTGATCTTCCTGGTCCAGCCAAAGTCGGGACGCATGGACGGCTATCTCGAGCTCGCCAAATTCTTGAAACCCTCGCTCGAGAAGATCGACGGTTTCATCGACAATGAGCGCTTTGGCAGCAGGAGAGCCGAGGGTCGCCTTCTATCGCTGTCGACCTGGCGCGATGAGAAGGCGCTGATCCGCTGGCGCACGCTCGCTGCACATCATGCGGTGCAGGAGAAGGGCCGCTTCGAGATCTTTGCGGATTATCATCTGCGGGTCGGCGAGATCGTGGCCGACACCCATCATTGCAAAGGACAGGCCCTCCGAGAACAGCGCTTCGACACCACCGAGGTCGGCGAAGCCAAGGCTGCAACCATCAGCGAGCTCACGCCCATGGGCGGGACAACACCGAAGGGCGTGAACCTTGCCGCAGGCCTCGGCTTGTCGCGCGAAGGCGCGAGCGGCATGATCGATCAAGAGGTGTTCGAGAGCATCTACACTCCCGGCAAGCTTCTGCTTCTCGCCCTGTGGAAGGACGCCTCGATGGCCAGCCGCTGGGAGCCGAAGGCCACCACCGCCGGCGACTTGCGGCACCGCCGCGTGCGCATCATTCGCGACTACGGCATGAGGGATCGCCGCGAGGCACCGCAATACTATCCGGCAGTGCCTGAAGTAAGCTAGCATTGGGGTGGTCGCATATTCGCG
>JAFMSC010000182.1 GCA_017353825.1 Hyphomicrobiaceae bacterium
TGGTGAGCGCAATCACCCCAACGATGGGGGCTTGTGCTTATTTCGTTGCCGGTCCGGCTCTTCGTCCGGCTCCGGCCGGGCCGCCTGCCCGAGCGCCTTCCGGTACGTCTTCACGGCGTCACGTTCTCCTTGAACGGCAGCGGTGTCGCCTGTTCAAGGCCTCCCTGCATCTCCGTCAGAGCTTGATCCTTGGTCTGCTGAGGCATCTTGCGGGTCTCGCTTGAGCTGCTCCACCTCCTTGCGCACGAGGCCCGGCGGTTCCGTGAACTGCCAGCTTTGCGCATCGAGGCCGGCGCGCACCATCGATAGGGTGCTTCCGACCTCGGCAAGCTCGTGGACGGCGGAGACGCCGCTGCTTTTGGCGATCTGCTGCAGCTGGCCCTGAAGTCGGGGTCAGGCCTGTTCGCTCGCTCCTTCGAGCTTGCTCGCCAAAGGCACGAGCTCTTTCTGCGCCGAAGTGTAGCCCTTGACGGGCTTCTCGGTCAGCCTCACCTGCTTGAACACCTGCCCGCCTTCCCGGTGCGGTTGCTCCTCAGCCATGCCGGCGGCGGCAAACGGTTCGGGCCCAGCGAATGGGGCTAGGCGGGCAAGTCTCGTGCCGATGATCAACCAAGGACCGACGGGAGAGTCCCCTTGAGCTCGCCAGACTGGATGACGGGTGAAGGGTCGCCCGATACACACGAACTATGGTGATGAGGGACGGCAGATTCAAAATCTTCCTGGCGACCGCGCCGGGCCTGGAGGATGCGCTGTGCGCGGAGGTGCGCTCCAAGGGCTTCAACTCGCCGAGGGCCGTCCCCGGCGGTGTCATGGTGAGAGGCGGCTGGCCCGAGGTGTGGCGGGCGAACCTGTGGGTGCGTGGCGCTGGCCGGGTTCTGGCAGTGCTCGCCTCGTTCCGGGTGCTGCATCTGGACGAGCTCAAGGCGCTGGCGCGCAAAGTGCGCTGGAGCGCGGTGCTGCGGACCGATGTGCCGTTCCGCGTGGAGGCCACCTGCGCCAACTCGCGCGTCTATCACTCCGGCGCCGCGGCCGAGCGCGTTAAGGACGCCATCAGCGAGGCGCTTGGTGCCCCGCCGTCGCCGGAGGCGCACGTGCTCGTCAGGGTACGCATCGAGCACGATCTGTGTACGCTTGCGGTCGACACGTCGGGCGAGCCCCTGCACAAGCGCGGGGCCAAGGCGGCGGTCGGTAAGGCTCCCATGCGGGAGACAATGGCGTCGCTGTTCCTGGCCCAATGCGGCTTCGTCGGTACCGACCCGGTCGTCGATCCGATGTGCGGCTCGGGCACGTTCGTCATTGAGGCGGCCGAGATCGCCGCCCGGCTCAACCCCGGCCGGGCGCGGCGCTTCGCGTTCGAGCAACTGGCAACGTTCGACGCTGCACTTTGGGCGCGCATGCGCGAGGTTGCGAGTGGGCGCATGCCGCCCGCGCACGTCCGCTTCTACGGCAGCGACCGTGACGCCGGCGCCATCGCCATGGCCCAGGCCAACGCCCGGCGCGCCGGCATCGCCGAGCTTGTGACGCTCCGCCAGTGCGCGATCAGCGATGTCGTCGCGCCCGGCGGGCCGCCTGGCCTCGTCATCGTCAACCCGCCCTATGGCGCACGCGTCGGTGACAGGAAGAAGCTGCCGGCGCTTTATCAGGCCCTCGGGCACACACTGATGAGAAGCTTTGCCGGCTGGCGTGTGGGCCTCATCACGAGCGAGCCCACGCTGGCCCGTACAACCGGTCTGCCTTTCCTGCCGCCGGCGGCGCCGGTCCCGCATGGGGGTTTGCGGGTGACACTGTTTCAGACCGCGGCGCTGCCGTGACGGCGGGTCGGTTCGGATCCTGCGTAGGATCCCCCGGAGCTATTTCCGCGCTGGGCCCTGCTCCTCGGTCTGCGACCCGAGCAGGTCATCGAGCTCCTTTTGATATTTCTTGACCAGCGCCAGGTTCTCCTTGAACTGCAACGGGGCGGCGGTCTTCAAAGCCTCTTGCATGTCCTTGAGAGCTTGATCCCGCTCCTGTTGCGACATCTGCTTGTCTTGCTTGATCGCCTCTATCTCCTTCCTGATCTGGTCGGGGGGCTCCATAAACTGCCCTGTCTGCGGATCAAGTCCGCCGAGAACCAGGGAAATATTCGCGCTTACGTCGCCGAATTCCTCAAGCGTCGAGAAGCCGTTGCGCTTAGCAATGTCCTCGACCTGCTTTTGCAGCGCCGGGTCAGGCCTATCGGCCGCAGCCTCAAGCTGGCTCGACAAAGGCGCGAGCTGCTTCTGGGCCGAAATGAAGGCTTGAACCTTCTTTTCAGTGAGCTTCACCTGCTTGAACGGTCGCCCAGCCTCTCCCTGCGGCTGCCCCTGGGCCATACCGGGGGCGGCAAGCCCGCCGACTCCAGCGCACAATGCCAACATCCCAAGCCATATCCCAAGCCGCATCCCAAGCCATGTGGCTCTCATCACCAGCTCCCTCTGATTGCTTGTTCCAGCTTCAGTGTTCGGGGCGACTCCTAGCCCAGGATTCGTATGGAGAATGAGGCGCCGACCGCATTCGCTCTCGGGGTGTGCGCGTTCCCGAAGCTCAACCGATTAACGCGCGGAGGCGGCGCCTTGCCTACAAATCCCCACCACATCAAGCCATCCGCCACAGGGCCGCCGGCGGACGCGCTATTGGCCCGATACCACCCCGCCAGGACCAGGATGGTCAGGGCCAGCAACACGGGGTGCGTCTGCTTGTGAGAGTGTGCTTGCAGCGGGCTACGCAAGGCACAGGGGGGCGGTTTGTGGCGTGGCGGTAACGAATTGGTGATTGGCCTATGCCCGCCCCGCCAATCGCAGCCACTCGTCCTCTGTCAGCACCGAGACGCCCGCCTCGCGGGCCTTGGCGAGCTTGGAGCCGGCATCCGCGCCGGCGATGACGTAGTCAGTCTTCTTGGATACCGACCCCGCCACCTTGGCCCCCAGCCGCTCGGCCACCGCCTTGGCCTCGTTGCGGGTCATGCGCTCAAGGGTGCCCGTAAAGACGACAGTCTTGCCCGCAACCGGGGAGGCGGCAGATCGGGAGCGCACCAATGGCTCGACGGTCACCTCGGCAACTAAATCGTCCAACGCCGCAACGTTATGGGGCTCGCTAAAGAAGGCGATCAGCGCGTCGATGACGGTGGAGCCGATGCCCTCGATATTGTCGAGGTCCTGGTAGGCGTCGCTGCCCTCGCCGCCAGCCGTCGCAGCCTCGGCAGCGGTGCGGAACGCCTCGAAGGTGCCGAGCGCCTTCGCCAGATCCCGGCCCGTGGTTTCCCCGACGTGGCGGATGCCCAGCGCGTAGATGAAGCGGTCAAGCGGCACCTTGCGTCGGGCCTCGATGGCCTTGAACAGGTTCTCGACCGATTTGGCCCCGAAGCCCTTCTTGCTCGTCAGCCGATCGGCCTCGGAGAGGCGGGCGTCGCGGGCGGCCAGCGTGAAGATGTCGGCCGGCTGTATGATGCGGCCCTCGTCGTAGAACAGCTCGATCTGCTTCTCGCCCAGGCCCTCGATGTCGAAGGCATTGCGGGAGACGAAGTGCTTGAGGCGCTCCTTGCGCTGGGCAGGGCAGATGAGGCCGCCGGTGCAGCGCCGCACCACGTCGCCGCCCTCGCGAACTGCCTTGCTGCCGCAGGCCGGACATACCTCGGGCATCTTGTAGGGCTTTGCATGCTGGGGCCGCTTCTCCTTGACGACGCCCAGCACCTGCGGGATCACATCGCCGGCGCGGCGCACCAACACGGTGTCGCCAACGCGGATGTCCTTGCGCGCGATCTCGTCCTCGTTGTGCAGCGTGGCGTTGGAGACCACCACGCCGCCCACCGTCACCGGCTCCAGCTTGGCTGCCGGCGTGAGCGCGCCGGTGCGGCCCACCTGGATCGTGATCTCCAGGACCCTGGTGGTGGCCTCCTCGGCCGGGAACTTGTGGGCGATGGCCCAGCGCGGGGCGCGCGAGACAAAGCCGAGCCGCTCCTGCCAGTCCAGCCGATTGACCTTGTAGACGATACCGTCGATGTCGTAGCCGAGATCGGCGCGCTCAAGCGCCACCTTGCGGTAGAAGCCGAGCATCTCGTCAACGCTGCGGCAGATGCGCATCAGCGGGTTGATGGGAAGGCCCCACGCGCCAAACGCCTCCACGACCCCTGATTGCGTGTTCGCCGGCAGGGAGCTGGCATCGCCCCAGCCGTAGGCGAAGAAGCCCAGCGGGCGGCGCGCCGTGATCGACGGGTCGAGCTGGCGCAGCGAGCCGGCCGCGGCGTTCCTCGGGTTGGCAAACAGCTTAGCGCCGGCCGCGGCCTGCTCCTCGTTGAGCTTCTTGAAGTCGGCGTGGGGCAGGTAGATCTCGCCGCGCACCTCGATGCGCTCCGGCACGTCGGTGCCGGTGAGCCGCGGCGGCACCTGGCGGATGGTCATGACGTTGGCGGTGACGTTCTCCCCCTCCTCGCCGTCGCCGCGCGTGGCCGCCAGCGCCAGCCGGCTCCTCACGTAGGTGAGCGAAATGGAGAGCCCGTCGATCTTGGGCTCGGCCACCATCTCCACGGGCTCCTTCGCGCCCAGGCCGAGGAAGCGGCGCACGCGGGCGCCGAATTCGGCCACCTCCTCGTCGGCGAAGGCGTTGCCTAAGGACAGCATAGGCACGGCGTGGCGCACCTTGCCGAACGCCTCGACGGGGCTCGCGCCGATGCGTCGGGACGGGCTGTCGGGGCGGCGCAGCTCGGGGAAGCGCTCCTCGATCGCGGCATTGCGCAGGCGCAGGGCGTCGTAGTCGGCGTCTGAGATCTCGGGCGCATCGCGCCGGTAATAGAGCTCGTCGTGCTGTGCGATCTCCTTGGCGAGCCGTGCCAGTTCAGTCTTCGCCTCGGCCCGGGTCAACTCGTCGACCGTCTTGGTCGTCATGCGTTGGGTCATGCTGGCAGTCCTGCCTTTTCCGGCTGCGAACATACCAGCTTCGCGCCGGCCACGCGAAGGGCCGCCCATCGGCAAGTGACGGGCAGATCGCCGGGAAGGAAAGCAGCGCCGCTGCGTCAGCCGCCGGCGAAGCCGAGCGGCGGCTTACGCGCCGGCGTCGTCGCCGTGGGGACGCCACCCTTCGGGGTCGGCATGTCCTCGGGTGAGGGCTGGCCCGGTCCCGGCTGCTTCGGCTCGGCGGCCGGCGTCTTGGAGCCTGGCGTGATTGCCTTCAGCGCCTTCGTGAAGAAGGTATCGCCGGCTATGGACGGACTCACCCCTCCCGACTTCAGCAGCGCATAGGCGCGCTTGTACCATTCCGAGTTGGGGAAGTTGTGGCCCAGCACCGCCCCCGCGGCCTGCGCCTCAGGCACGATGCCGAGCGTCATGTTGGCCTCGACGATGCGGTAGAGCGCCTCCTCCACCTGCGGCGTGGTCTGGTAGTCGGTGACCACCGTCTTGAAGCGGTTGATGGCGCCGATGTACTTCTTCTCGGTGAGATATTGGCGCCCCACCTCCATCTCCGAGGCCGCGAGGATGTCTTCCGCAATCCGGATGCGGTTGATCGCCTCCTTGCTATAGGGGCTGTCGGGATAGCGCTCGACCAGCGTTCGCAGCTCCGCCAACGCCTTACGGGTGGCCGTCTGGTCGCGATAGGGGTCCTTGATGTCGTCGTAATTGGCCGAGGCGATGATGTGGTGGGCCAGTGCTGCGTCCTTGGTGCCCGGATGCAAGGTGGTGTAGCGCTTGCCCGCCGCGATCGCCTCCGGGAACTTGCCGGCCTTGTAGTAGGCATAGGCGGCCATCACCATGGCGCGGCGCGCTTCGGGCGAGTAGGGATGATCGCGGTCGAGATCCTCGAACTTCTGTGCGGCCTCCGTGTACGCCCCCCTGTTGAGTGCGCGGTCGGCATCGGCGTACATCTTGTCGGGCGGATCGGGGTTCAGCACTTTGGACATGTCCGACGTGGAGGAACACGCCCCGGCGAAAGCAAGCAACGACGCCGTCGCCGCAACCGTAAACCATCGGCGTGCGCCTCGCGCGTCGGCTAACCACGTCGTTACCATGCGTCCATCCCTGCTCCGGCCCGGTTCTGGCGCCAGGCATACGTACCACAACGTGAAGGCGTGCCACCAACCCGAAGGGGCTGCCAAGGCCTCCCTCCCCTCCGTGCCGGCACCCCGAATCTCCATTACAGGAGTCGACCGTGCCTCGCCAGCCCAGGCCTCCCCCCAGGCTCCATGCAACTTGGCGCGAAATTATGGTATCGCCGCGTCACGGACGCTCGGCAGCGTAGTTGACCGGCGCCCTGCCCACCGACATATCGACCGGGGCGGCATCGCGCACTTGGGGTGCTGAGACCGTGGTCCAGGCCTCGCCGTCTGCGAACAGCTTGCGCAACACGTTGGCGTTGAGGCGATGGCCGCCGCGCACGGACTGGTAGGTGCCGAGGATCGGCGCGCCGGCGAGCGCCAGATCGCCCACGGCGTCGAGCATCTTGTGACGCACGAATTCCTGCGGAAAGCGCAGCCCCTCAGGGTTCATGATCCGGTCGTCCGCCAGCGCCACCGTGTTGTCGAGCGAGGCGCCGAGCGCCAGCCCGGCCTTCCACAGGCACTCCACTTCGCGCATGAAGCCGAAGGTGCGGGCGCGCGCGATCTCGTTGCGGAAGGCGCCGGAACTCATCTCCAGGGCGTAGCGCTGCTTGCCGATGAGCGGCGTTTCGAAATCGATCTCGATATCGAGGCGGAAGCCGGAATGCGGCCTCAGTTCGCCGCAGCACCCGTTCTCCTCAACGCGCACGGGCTTGAGCACCTTGATGAATTTACGCGGACGCAGCAGTTCGCGGATGCCCACCCCATCCACGGCGGCCACGAATGCCGCCGCGCTGCCGTCCATGACCGGCACCTCGCGAGCGTCGATCTCGATGTAACAGTTGTCGATGCTAAGCCCGCGCAGGGCCGCCAACAGGTGCTCCACGGTGCCCACGGTGACGCCGCTCTCGTCGCCCAGCACCGTACACAGCGTAAGATTCTTTACGTGATCGACGTGACCGGGGATGTCGGCAACGATGCGTCCGCGTTTGGTCACCAGAAAGCGGTAGCCGGTGTCGGCATCCGCCGGGTGTAGCACCATCGAGACGGGCGCGCCGCTGTGCAGACCAATCCCGGCAAGCTCGATTTCACGACCAAGCGTTGTCTGTCGCGACCCGACAAATCGCTTCGACATGTTCCGACGTCCCTCGGTCCCCGTCGCTGGAATGCCCGGCCCGTCACCGAACACTCCAAGCCCCCAGATCAGCCCGTCTTGCGCCACCTGCCTTGTTGCTTTTTTGGGCGGAACGCCATCGTCCCGTGGCGCCCCGGGCAGGTGCGATGAATCGGACGATACTGCGCTGTGACGATTGGGGACAAGTCACGCTTTCTTACACTCTGTTTCTGTTTCGCCGCAGTTGCGCCACCGTGTTGCCATCACCCCCCCGGCTCGCGCCGGAAAAACACGGGCAGTTCAAGCGGTTCGTCCGGGGGGCCTCCGGGTGCCTGACGCGGGTTGGCGCGTCGGTCCTGGCCGCCTCCTGTAAGCCTTTGAAAAAGACCGGTTTTTCGTGTTTGTTGTGCGGGCGACTGCGGCGGCTGCCTGCCGCCGCCAGCGCGCTTGGCCCAGTATTCGCGCTGCCCAACGAGGGGGAAATCCTCAACTGTCGGCAGGCGCCGGCGGCCAGGTTCGGCATAGGATGTCGGTCCCCCTGCGCGCCCCTCGCCGTGGGTGCCCGATCGTGCGTACAACCCATGAACCTGTCCAGCGAGCCGTGGCGGGCCTTCCCGGATTACCACGTCGGCGGCACCGCCCCAGTCGTTTCGCGGCGCGGGCGCGGGCTGGGACGGCGCATGGCCGGCAGCGCCGCCCTCGGCGCCCTCAG
>JAFMSC010000540.1 GCA_017353825.1 Hyphomicrobiaceae bacterium
TGCGCCAGCATGCGCTGCGGCTTGTCAAGAAGGGCGACGAGCAGCTAGCCGAGGGCGGCATCGCCCAGGCTCGCCTACTTTACGAACGCGCGGCGGAGGCGGGCCTCGCGCAGGGCGCCATGGCCATGGCCGCCACTTACGACCCCGTCGAGTTGAGGAACCTCGGCGCACGCGGCCTACAGCCCGACCTCGCCGCGGCGCGGCGCTGGTACGAACGGGCCCGCCAGCTCGGCGCCCCCGAGGCCGCGGCCCGTCTCCGCCGCCTGGGGCGCTGAGTTGGGCAGAAATGCCAGTTGGCGAGGAGGGGATGGCGATGGCGGGTGGCGCAACTGCCTCGCAGGGCTCACCGACGCCCCATTCATGCCTGACCGGGCCTTACTGGCATGCGGGCTGCCCCTATCCCGTGTCGGCAGCAAAGGACCTATGCCCGAAAGATTCCCAAGTGCCGCCGCAAAATCGCCTCTCCTCTGCGGAGACCATGCGGGAGTCAGGGCACTACCATTTTTTCCAAGCAGCGATGCGTTGGGCGGGATCCTCCGCGCATCGTGTGGGTTGTGACCCATCTGGGACCGGCACAGCGTAACAAGGGGTACTGACGATGCGCTTCAGGGTGGGGGAGGCGCTAGCTGTTAGCGCGCTAGCAGGCTTACTCATCGTCGCCGTATTGAGCCGAACAGCCGACGCCCAGGGCCGCGTGGCGCGCGCCCCCACAGCGGCCGAGACCGGAGAGACCGCAAAGGTCCAGAAGATCAACAGTTGGACGATTGGCCTCGCGGGCGGACTGCCCGAGGGTACGTTCATCCGCTTCGGCGCGGAGATCGCGCGCAACCTCAACGACCCCGAGGAGCTCAGGGTGCTGCCCGTGATCACCCAGGGTGCCACCGACAACGTCAAGGACCTGCTTTACCTGCGCGGCATCGACGTGGCGATCACCAACGCCGACGTGCTCGACTACTTCAAGAACCAAGAGCGCATCCCCAACATCGAGAGGCGCATCAACTTTATTTCCGAGATGGTGATCTCGGAGGTGCACTTGGTGGTGCGTCCGGGGATCAACTCCATCAAGGATCTCGAAGGCAAGAAGGTGAGCCTCGGCGCCAAGGGCGCGGGACAATCGACCACCGGTCCGATCGTGTTCAAGCGGCTCGGCGTGAACCCTGAGTTCGTCTACGTCAACAATGCCATCGCGCTGGAGAAGATGAAAACGGGGGAGATTGACGCCCTCGTCAACAACGGCGCCAAGCCCCAAGACCTTTTCACGAAGTTCAACAACGCCGATGCCGGGTTCAAGTTCCTGCCGATCCCGATCGACCGGTTCGACGAGTACTACATCCCGGCCACGCTGACCGACCAGGACTACCCTCAGTTCATCAAGCCTGGCGAAAAGGTCGAGACGCTCGGCGTGCAGACGGTGCTGGCGGTCTATAACTGGCCGCGCGAGAGCGATCGCTACCGGCGAGTCCAACGCTTCATCGAACGCTATTTCGACATGTTCGAGAAGTTCCACGTCCCGCCCTATCACCCGAAGTGGAAGAGCGTGAACCTGGCGGCCAACGTCCCGGGCTGGATCAGGTACACGGTGGCCGAGGAGAAGCTGAAGCAGATGGAGGCGGCAAAGGCGCCGGCCCCGATTGAGACCTCCCGCGCCAGCCCCCCCAAGGCCATCCGCACAGGCGGCTCCGACGCCACCGACCAGGAAAAGCTGTTCCAACAGTTTCTCGAATGGAGCAAGAAGCAGGGCAGGCGCTAGGCGGCTAGTGGCCAGGGAGCGCTCGGGAGCGCAGCTGATGCCGAACGAATTGCCCGTCCGCGCGCCGGCAGGCGTCTATGCCTTTACCCACGTGGTGCTGCCGGCATCGATGCCCGACCCCAAGCCCGAGCAGAGCGCGGGGCGGCGCTGGTCGCGGCTGGCGGTGCTGGTGGTGGGTCTCGCCGTTGGCATCGCGCTGGCGATCGGCGGCGCGCAGTGGTCGTCGGCCCAGCGCCGCGAAGCTCCGCGGATTGACGTGGCGCCCACCATTGTGGCCGAGCCAGCCTCGCAGGCGCCGTTCGTCATCCACGTGACGCCGGCGGATGCCCTGCCCAACAGCTTCCTGCGGCTGCGCGGCTTCCCGGCCAGCGTGTCGCTCACGGAGGGGCACGCGATCGCGCCCGGCTCCTGGGCCATACCCCTGTTCGGGCTGCCTTCCCTCAAGGCCATCGTGCCGGCCGGTGTATCCGGCCGCAACGAGATCTCCATCAGCCTCGTGGCCGTGGACGGCACCACCCTAGCGGAGAGCCGCACGGCGCTGGTGATCACCGCCCCCACGCCGCCGGCCGAGCGGGTGCTGCCGGAACCGCGGCCGCGGCCCACCGTGCCCTTGGTCGCGCCTTCGGAGAAGATTCTGCCCGAGCCGCAAGTGCGCCAGGTCGCGCCCGTGGTCGCGCCCCCGCCGGTGCGCGGGACGGTGCCTGAGCTTTCCGACGATGAGCGGGCGCGGGCCGAGCGCATGCTGGCGCAGGGCGCCAAGCACCTGGAGCAGGGCAACATCGGCGCCGCCCGCATGTTCTTCCAGCGCGCGGCCGAGGCGGGGCTGGCCGCCGGGGCCATCA
>JAFMSC010000183.1 GCA_017353825.1 Hyphomicrobiaceae bacterium
GGGCGCCTGGCCGCCGACCGGCCCTGCCATCGCCAGCAGAGCAACGACCACAAACACGCGCAATCGTGCCGCCAAGAGCAAACGCTGCTCTGCGTTCGGCATCCTCTGACGTCCAGCCATCATTGGAACACACCTCAAGACCGCGTGGACTTATGGCGAGCCCAGCCGCCCCACACATAGGACAAAACCGCTGTGGCTCAAATCGCACAGCCCCCCACATTCCCGTAGGGCTGGCGATACCCGGCTGCCCGCTTGGGTTGCGCTGCGCGCCGAATTTCGCCACTGTCTCGACATTTTCGAGCCATGTTCCGCGGGATTGGCGAGTCCTTGAGCGTTCCCGAAACCGGCTGTTTACGTTGCAAGTGCAGAAGCGCATTAGCGCGCGCTGAGTCGACTGGTGATGGTGCGGGCGCCGGGCCATTATTGCCCGGCGTCACTCCTCTGGTTGCCAAGGCGCATAGGCAAACCTGAAGCCGAGACGAAGAGGGATCGAGCAAAGATGATCATGCAAGGCAAGCTGCGTATGGCGACTGTCGCCGCGCTGAGCTGCGTGGCCTTCTTAGGCGTGCAGGGCCAACCGGCCTCGGCACAGTTGTTCTGGGACTGGGGTGGCGGCGAGGAGGTGGGCGGCAGCGGCCGCCAGGTCATCTCCTTCAACCCGCACTACGCGCCGGGCCAGATCATCGTCAGCTTTGGCGACCGCAAGCTTTATCTGGTCACCCAGCCGGGACAGGCGATCAGCTATCCCATTGCGGTGCCGCGCGATCAGAGCCGCTGGGAGGGCGTGACGGCGGTCTCGGACAAGCGCGTCAACCCGTCGTGGACACCGACGCCCACCATGCTCGCCGAGAACCCACGCCTGCCGCGCTGGGTACCGGGCGGGCATCCGATGAACCCGCTTGGGGTGCGTGCGCTCTATCTCGGCAGCAGCGCCTACCGCATCCACGGTACGGACGCGCCGTGGACCATCGGCACCGCCGTCTCCAAGGGCTGCATCCGGCTCTATAATCAGGATGTGCTGGACCTCTATCCGCGCGTCAACGTGGGCACCAAGGTGACCGTGACGTATCAAACCTTCACCACCTCAGGCGCCCCCTCCGGCGCGGTCAGCAGCCTGTCCTACACCGGACCGAATAGCGTGGGCGACTTCATGTTTGGCGGTGACGATCCAGCCCCACCGCCGCCGCGGCGGCACGTTCAGCGCACGAAGATGAGGGGCGCTGCTGCCAGCAAGGGCCCCGCCGCGCGTGGCAGCAAGGCCGCCCACAAGCCGACGCCGGCAAAGCCCGCGCCCGCCGAGAAGCCGGGCTCGGGTGAAAAGAGCGCGGCCGCCGCCGTGATCGAGTCGGCCGCGCCGAGCGCCTCGACCGAGCCGTAAGCCGCAGGGCGGGTTGGGGCGGAGCCCCTCACCGCCGTTGTTGCAAATCGACCTGGATGCTGGCTGCGGTTGTCTCATGCCTGCTCGCCTCCGGCCCTATTGCTCGGCTGTTGGGTCATGATGGCCGCGTAGGCCGCCTCTAGACGCTCGGCGACGGATTGGCCGGGCCTGCGCCTTGGCGGCAGCGGTACGCCCAGGTGCGTCGCGCGCAGCTCGTGCATGAACTCGGCCCACAGCTTCGGCCCGCCCTCCCGAAGTAAGCGCGCACGGATTGCGAGCTCTTCGCTGACGGGGAGGTGCTTGAGGCCCCAGTTCGACATTTGGGCGAGAACGGGCAAGAGCTCGATGCCCTTTTCGGTGAGGCTGTAGATCGCCTTCTGCTTGTGGCTGGGGTCATCGGCCCTGCTGACGATGCCCTGCTCGAAGAGCCGCTTCAGGCGGTCGGCCAGGATGTTGGAGGCGATGCCCTCCTCGGACTTCGCCAGCAGCTCGCGAAAGTGGCGCCGGTTGCCGAACATCATGTCGCGGATCACAAGCAGGCTCCATCGATCGCCCACCACCTCCAGCGTGAGATTGATCGGGCAACCCGACCGGTGATCGTTGTTCGTGCGCACTGAAACTGGCTCGCGCCCCGCATGTCCCGGGATTGCCCGTCCGCCGGCTCATTCGCCTCACCCGTGCAGAGCCGCGGTCCAGACGTTCCACCCACCCTGCCGTCAGAATCCGCTTACAGTATGCTATTGGTTCGACTAACCAAAAACCGGTTGTCCTATGCAAGCGGTTTTCTGCCCCTCATCTCTGCCGGCCGCCTCGCAGCATTCCTATCGGAGGGACCATGCCCAGACTTCGCGTCCATGCCTTTGCCGTGTCCCTCGACGGCTATGGCGCCGGCCCGAAGCAGGATCTCGCCAACCCGCTGGGGGTCGGGGGTGTGGCCCTGCATCAGTGGGCCTTCGCCACCCGCGCCTTCCGGCGCATACACGGCGGGGAGGGCGGCTCGACGGGCGCCGACAACGACATGATCGCGCGCGGTTTCGACAACATCGGCGCCTGGATCATGGGCCGGAACATGTTCGGGCCGATCCGGGGGCCTTGGCCTGACGACAGCTGGAAGGGGTGGTGGGGTGACAGCCCGCCCTACCACTGCCCGGTGTTCGTGCTCACCAGGCATCCACGTGCACCGATCAAGATGGAGGGCGGCACCACCTTCCACTTCGTCACCGACGGCCTGCGCGCCGCACTTCACCGCGCTGAGGATGCGGCGAAGGACAGGGACATCAGATTGGGCGGCGGCGTCGCCACTATCCGCCAATACCTCTGCGAGGGGCTGATCGACGAGATGCACCTGGCGATGGTGCCGGTCCTGCTCGGCGCCGGCGAGTACCTCCTCGCCGACCTGGACCTTCCCAAGCTCGGCTACGCCTTGACCGAGCACGTCCCGACGCCGGGCGCCAGCCACGTTGTGCTGCGTAGGGTTAGATTAGACGAACGGCCGTAACCCCCGCCATCCTTTCGCCGGCGGCCCGGCGCAATGCGGCTATCGCCTTTGTTGCACCCCATGGCCTACACCGAACCGAAAAGCGACGGCTCTCAATGTCTCTCAAGCTCTACTACCATCCGCTGGCATCATACTGCTGGAAGGCGCTGATCGCGCTTTACGAGAATGATACGGCCTTCGAGCCCGTCATCGTCGACCTCATGGATCCGGCCTCCGCTGCGGCCTTCAAGAAGGTCTGGCCGATCGGCAAGTTTCCGGTGCTGCGGGACGATGCGCGAGGTGAAACGGTCCCCGAGTCGAGCATCATCATCGAGTACCTGGGTCAGCACTATCCCGGCGGAACACAGCTCCTACCAGCGGACGCGGACTTGGCACGTCGGGCGCGGCTCAGCGACCGCTTCTACGATCACTACATCAACGATCCGATGGCGAAGATCGTCACCGACAACCTGCGGCCCGCTGGCAGGAACGACCCACACGGCGTTGAGGACGCAAGGGCTTTGCTGCGCACCGCCCTCGGCGTGGTCGAGGCCGAGATCGCGTCCAGGACGTGGGGCTTGGGCGAAGCGTTCAGTATGGCCGATTGCGCCGCCGCGCCGGCGCTGTACTACGCCGACAAGGTGATGCCGTTCGGCACGACCCACAGGCACACGGCAGCCTACCTCCGCCGGCTGATGCAGCGCCCGTCGTTCGCGCGCGTCGTCACGGAGGCGCAGCCGTATTTCAAGAATGTGCCCGGGGTAAGAATGTAGGGGGGACCAAGGCGAAGCCCGCAATCGGCCTGCCCTTTGCCCCCGTCAATCGAGGAGCGCAGCCGTACTTGAGGCTGATGCGCACCGATGGGGTAAAAATCGAGAAGGCGACGAGTGAGGCCGCAAATGAAGCCGGACATGGTCCGCAAAGCTGTTCGGTGCTTACAAGTCGTAGGACGGGGGCGACGGTCGAGGACATGCCGGGCATGTGCCGTGAAACGCTTCGTCGATGGCGAGGAGGCTTTCGTCCTCTACGGATGCCTCACGCGCGACGGCAAGGCGCTTCGCAACACGGAGTTCTTCATCTTCTGGGGAGGGGGTCAGGCCATCGAGGCCGGAGTTCGGCGCCACCTCCAAGCGGGGGACTGGCCCGAGAACGGCATCGGCCGGCGCCACCGCGGGCGACAGCCGCTTCGCTTGCGCAACCCCCAGCGGCCTCGGCTCATGCTTCGTCCGCTGCATCCGTGATGGCGCCGCGATTCGCGGGGGCGACCGTGCGGATGTACTTGGCGAGCACGCCCTTGGTGTAGCGCGGCTTCGGCTGCTCCCAGGCCTTCTTGCGGGCGGCCATCTCCTTGGCGGAGATGTTGAGCTCGATGCTGCGCATCTTGGCATCGATGGTGATGGGGTCGCCCTCCTTCACCAGGGCGATCGGCCCGCCCTCGTAAGCCTCCGGTGCCACGTGACCAACCACCATCCCCCAGGTTCCGCCCGAGAAGCGGCCGTCAGTGATGAGAGCCACCGATTCGCCAAGCCCCTGGCCGATCAGGGCTGAAGTGGGCGCCAGCATCTCCTGCATGCCGGGGCCGCCTTTGGGCCCCTCGTAGCGGATGACGATCACGTCGCCGGGCTTGATCTTCCGGGCCATGATGGCCTTCAGGCATTCGGGCTCGGAGTTGAACACCCGTGCCGGCCCGGTGATGGTGGGGTGCTTCACACCGGTCATCTTGGCGACGGCACCCTCGGGCGCCAGGTTGCCCTTCAGCACCACGAGGTGGCCCTGCCTGTAGAGCGGGTCGCTCCAGGGACGGATCACGTCCTGGTCGCTGCGTGGCTGCGACGGCACCGCCTTCAGCATGTCGCCAAGGGTCTTGCCGTGGATGGTCATGCACTCGCCATGGAGGACGCCGTTGTCGAGGAGGATCTTCAACACCTGTGGGACGCCGCCGGCGCGGTGGAAGTCCACCGCCACGTAGCGGCCAGTCGGCTTCAGCTCGCACAGCACCGGCACCTTGCGGCGCACGCGCTCGAAGTCGTCGATGTTCCACTTCACGCCGGCCGCGCTGGCGATCGCCAGGTAGTGCAGGACGGCATTGGTGGAGCCGCCCGTTGCCATCACCAGGGCGATGGCGTTCTCGATTGACTTCCTGGTGATGATGTCGCGAGGCTTCAGATTGTTGCGGATTGCCTCCACCAGCACCGTGGCCGACTCCGCGGCCGAATCCGCCTTGTCGGGGTCGGGCGCGGCCATTTGCGAGGAGCCGAGCAGGCTCATTCCCAGTGCCTCGAACGAGGATGACATGGTGTTGGCGGTATATTGCCCGCCGCACGCGCCTACGGTCGGACAGGCGTTGCGCTCGATGCCCTCGAAGTCCTCCTTGGACATCTTGCCGGCGGTGAAAGCGCCCACCGCCTCGAACGGGCTGACGATGGTGAGCGCCTGTCCCTTCCAAAACCCAGGCTTGATGGTGCCCCCATAGACGAAGATGCCGGGCACGTTCATGCGGGCGATGGCCATCACGCAGCCCGGCATGTTCTTGTCGCAGCCGCCGACCGCCAGTACGCCGTCCATCATCTGACCGTTGACGGCCACCTCGATGGCGTCGGCGATGACCTCGCGCGACACCAACGAATATTTCATGCCCTCGGTGCCCATGCCGATGCCGTCGGTGACGGTGGGGAAGCCAAACACTTGCGGCATGGCGCCGGCGCTGTTGAGGGCAGCCATGGCGCGGTCCACCAGCGGCTGGATGCCGGCGTTGCAGGGGTTCATGGTGGAATGGCCGTTGGCTACCCCAACGATGGGCTTGTCGAAGTCCTCGTCCTTGAAGCCCACGGCGCGCAACATGGCGCGGTTCGGCGAGCGGGCAACGCCGCCGGTGATGAGATGGGAACGCCGGTTCAGCTTATCGGTCATGGGATTCCTCCCCTGGGGGCCTTTTGCGCGACGCGCGAGGCGGGGCCCCCTCTAGTGGTGGATGTTGGGCCCGGCCGTCAAGGGCAACCCGCCTTCAGTGCCAGGCAAGGCGCACATATCAGGGGCTCGGGCGCAGGGCGGCGCTTAGGGGCGGCTGGGCTCCCGATCGGCGTGGCGATTGAGCCCCTTTCTCGCCTTCGATGACAGGCCGCTGCTGAAGCGGTCGGAGCGCCTCGTTCCCGATACGGCAACCGGCTGGAAGGTCCCGAGGGGCAAGGGCCTGCCGTCGGTTTGGGCTCGCCCCATTAGCAGCGCTCGGCTCAACTCATCACGGCGGCAGTCTCAAGCCGTCTGGTCTTCGGCGGCACATTGCGATGTCGGCCACCATGGTGTCCCTCCCATCGCCCACGCTCGTCAACTGCCTGGTCGCCATCTTGGCATATGCGGGGCTCCTGCGTGCCTGCCAGGAGGTTCGTCTTCAGATCTCTGTCGTGCCGCCCCCGGTCAAGGTGGCGACAGCACCCAGGGCCATAAGCTTCGCGCTGACCCAGCTAGGCCGCGTCGGCGGGCGGCTCTACGGCTCGCAGCTCGGCGGGAAAGCCGGCGCCGAACTCGCGCAGCTGGAACGGGCGGTCCTCCCAGCGGATGACTCGCAGCTCGCCGGCATGCAATTCAACGACGGCCGTGCAGCTTTCCACCCAGTCTCCGCAGTTGAGGTAGTGGACGCCCTCGAAGGTGCGGTCGGAGGCGTGGTGGATGTGGCCGCAGATGATGCCGTCGGCCTGGCGGCGCCGCGCCTCTGCCGCCACCGCCTCCTCGAAGGCGCCGATGAAGGCCACCGCCTTTTTGACGCGGTACTTGAGATAGGCCGAGAGGGACCAGTAGCCTAGGCCTAGGTGCCGCCGCACCCAGTTGAGCGGGTGGTTGAGCCACAGCGCCAGCTCATAGCCGCGGTCGCCGAGCAGGGCCAGCCACTTGGCTGTGCGAACGACCATGTCGAACTCGTCGCCGTGCATGACGACGTAGCGGCGGCCCTGGGCCGTGACGTGTACGTAGTCGCGGTGGATTTCGATCCCGCCGAACTGCATGCCAGCGTAGTCTCGCAAGCCCTCGTCGTGGTTGCCGGGAATGAGGATGAGCCGCGTGCCCTTGCGAACCTTGCGCATCAGCTTCTGCAGCACGTCATTGTGAGACTGCGGCCAGACCGGCCCGCGGCGCACGCGCCAGAAGTCGATGATGTCGCCCACGAGATAGATGGTGTCAGCGTCGCAGCTGCGCAGCAGATCGAGCAGCTGGTCCGCGCGGGCGGTGCGCGTTCCGAGATGGACATCGGAAATAAACAGCGTGCGAACGTGCACGCTCGCGGAGTGATCGTCCGCCGCGGGATCACTGGTATCTTTCATAGGTCTTCACATAAGGGCGCTCTGGTTGCAGGCGTGTGACAAAGCCGGCGGTCGGGAGTCCGCCTCACGTCGCCTCGCGACCACCGTTGTGGAAAAAAAAGCGCGGCCGCCGGGGAGACGGCCGCGAACCGAGGTCTGCCTGCACAAAGACCAGTCGGCGCCTGCAGGGCCAGCGGGGCAGGGCCTCTGGCAGGCGCCGAACTGGCTCCGCGTCGGGCACCACGCGCGCCCGACCTCGCCAGCGGGCCGACCGCTTCGGGGAAGCAGCCGAGGGGGCAATACGCGGCCAGCCTACTCTGGGGAAGAAATCTACCAATTGAACATGTAGGCCCGATGACATCACAAGATGTGGGGGCAGCTGCACCCCGGTCATCCCCGCCTCGCCCCGGCCTCGGTCGGGGGCGAGGCTGTCCGGCACCTAACCACGAAGGCAACCCCACGAGGTGCCGATCCGAGCCTCGTCGCCTCCGGCACGCTCGCCCAAGGGAAACCGTGGCTGGGATACCCGACAAAGGGGGCAGACGCGTGGGGGATATTCCCCCTACAACCCCGTATTGAGGCTGTAGCCGGCGCCGCGCACCGTGCGAATCGGGTCCGTCTTCCACGCCTGCAGCAGAGCCTTGCGCAGACGGCCGATGTGTACGTCGACGGTGCGGTCGTCGATATAGACTTCGTGGCCCCAGACGTTGTTCA
>JAFMSC010000184.1 GCA_017353825.1 Hyphomicrobiaceae bacterium
CCGGGGCTAAATCGGGGCAAAAATCGGAGGGCTAGACTCCGGGGGGCTAGACTCCGGTCGGCGCAGCGAACTGACATGCTCGCTGCTCTGCATTAACGAAAATGCGCCAGACGCTATGCCCTTGTTGGACGACTCCCGTCGAGCCCCCGACTAGCTGTGCGATTGTGCAGCGCTCTCGTCAATAAGAGCAAGCAATTCTTCCAGCCGCGGCGCAGCGGCGATGCGCGTGTGCACAGGTCCCAGAGGCTGCAGACGGTTCGCGACCGCCTCTGACAAGCAGAAGTGGGGCAAGGCACGCACCGCCTCGGAAAGGCCGTGCCTGGCAATAAGGCCCGCGTAGATGGCCGCGGTGCGCGGCGAAATGAGGATCACGCCGTCGATGACATGGCTCGCGAGGTTGTCGATCGTCTGAGCTGTGAAGCTTGCGGCCGGAAGCATGCGGTAGACCACGGGCCGGCGCACGCGGAACCCGTGCGCCTCCAGGTCCCCCGCCAGGTCGCGTGCAAGCGTGTCTCCGGCGAGGTGGACGAGCACGCCGCTGGCCGGGTCGAGGACGGAGACGATGTGCGCCACCAACTCGGCCGCCGTGCCGGCGCCGGTCACCACCGTCTCGAACCCCAGCGCGCGCGCCTCCGCGGCGGTCGCCTTGCCCACGGCGAACACGGGCAGGTGCCGCGCGTCCGCCAGCACCACACCCCCCTTGAGCGCCCGCAGGGCGTTGCGGCTGGTCGCGATCAGGGCCTGTACGCCGTCGAGGTCGACATCCTCGCTGTCAGCGAAGGAAAGTGTGAGCAGTGGCTCCACGGCTGCTTCGTGCCCGGCCTCCTCGAGCACGCCAACCAGCTTTATGGCGTCGGGCTCGGGCCTGGTGACGAGGAGGCGCATGGGGTGGCTCACATACCACCGACGGGCGCCGATGTCGCGCGGCGATCTGGTCACGCAGCAACACGCGACGCGAAACTGCCCCGCGGATGATGCATCGGGGCCGCACCTTTCGATGTGTGCCACGACCAAGCGCACGCTTTGCCGCTCAAGCCCTAGCTTCGAGTAAATTTCCTCGTTGTGGCAAAGGTGTAGACGGTGGCCGCTGCCATGCTCTTGCCCAAAGCCGCGCCTTAGCTTCACCCCATGCGGATTCGTCTGTGGATTTGTCACTGCGGGGATGCGCGCGCCGGTCTCAGCGATGCCCCTCGCTAGCGCCGCCCGCCTCCTCTCGCGCAATCTGCGCAACCCGCTGGTCCTTCACGTGGCGATGGCGCTGGTTGGCACTGCGCTTGTGATTCTTGCCGTCGCGCCCATGACCTCGTTGCTCGTGATGCGCTCCTTACGCCATGACGGTGAGGTGCGGTCCCAGCTCATCTTCAACTCCGTCAAGGACCAGGTTGCCGCCAGCCTTGCGGTTGCGGGAGACTCCCATCTCCTCCCGTTCCTCGAGCGCCTGACCGAAGACGAGCAGCTGTTGGCCCTGGGGTTCTGCCGGAACGGCACGCTGGAGTACGCCACCAAGGCGATGCCCAAGGGCATCACCTGCGCCAACGTAGTGCGGACCACAGGCAATTCATTCATTATGGCTTACGATGCCGGACATCGGCTGCTCGTGGGTGCCTTCCCGATGACGGCAGGGCCAACGCGTGGCCATCTGGTGATCTTGCACGACCTCACGTTTGCCGAGGAGCGGGTGTCGCGGGCGCGCGCCTACGCCGCCCTCGCCGTGATCGTTGGCATCGCCGGAGTGGGCCTGCTTGCCCTTGCGAGCGTGCTCGCCGTGCTGCGTCTATGGTCTCAGTCGCTGCGCACGGCCATTGCCGATACCAGGCGCGGCCTGGAGCCCATCCCGCAGCTTGCGCACGTCATTCCCATGCCGCCGGCGATGCGCTCGCTGCTCAGGGAGTTCCGGGCCGAGCGCCCGGAGGGCGACGGGCTGCAGATCCAGTGGTCGCCGCAGACCCTGCGCCGCCTGTTGGAGGAGCGATTGCCCGGAACCGAGGTGATCGCCGTCTCCAACCGGGAGCCCTATATCCACAACCACGTTGACGGTTCGGTGGCCCTGCAGATCCCAGCGAGTGGCCTGGTAGCTGCGCTCGAGCCGGTCATGCGCGCCTGCGGCGGCAAGTGGATCGCGCACGGCAGCGGCTCAGCCGACCGCGAGACTGTGGACGGGCGCGACTGCATTCGCGTGCCGCCGTCTAACCCGGCCTACGTCCTTCGGCGTATCTGGCTCACTGAGGAGGAGCAGGTAGGCTATTACTACGGCTTTGCCAACGAGGGCCTCTGGCCGTTGTGCCACATTGCGTTCGTGCGGCCCACCTTCCGCCACGAGGACTGGCAGCAGTACGTGGCCATCAACCGGCGCTTTGCCAACGCGGTGATCGAGGAGGCGAGCCGACCCGACCCGATCGTGCTCGTGCACGACTATCATTTCGCCCTGCTGCCGCGCATGGTGCGCGAGCGGCTGCCCAACGCGACGATCCTGGCGTTCTGGCACATCCCCTGGCCCAACTCCGAGACCTTCAGCATCTGTCCCTGGCGCGAGGAGATCATCAACGGCCTGCTCGGCAGCACCATCCTCGGCTTCCATACACAGTTTCATTGCAACAACTTCCTGGAAGGAACCGACCGCTTCGTTGAGAGCCGCATCGACCGCGAGCACAGCTCCGTCACCGTTGGTGGGCGCGAGACCATGATCCGCCCGTATCCGATCTCCATCGAGTGGCCGCCCTCGGCGCTGGCGGCCCAGGCGCCGGTGGCCGAGTGCCGGAGCGCGGTGAGCTGGCGGCTCGGCTTGCCGCCGGCCGCGCGCATCGTCGTGGGGATAGAGCGCTTCGACTATACCAAGGGCATCCTCGACCGCATGCACGCCATCGACCATCTCCTAGCGCATCGGCCGTTCTGGAAGGGGCGCATCGTGCTCGTGCAGGCGGCGGCGCCGACGCGCAGCAAGCTCTCCGCATACGGCGCGCTGCAGATGGAGGCCGAGCAGCTGGCTCGGAACATCAACGCGCGACACGGCAGCGACGGCTATCGGCCGATCGTGCTGGTGGCGCGCCATCACGAGCCCGACGAGGTGTACGAGCTGTTCCGAGCCGCCGACGCATGCATCGTCTCCAGCCTGCACGACGGGATGAACCTCGTTGCAAAGGAGTTCGTGGCCGCGCGCGACGACGAGCGAGGCGTGCTCATCCTGTCGACCTTCGCCGGGGCGTCGCGCGAGTTGTCGGAAGCGCTGATGGTCAACCCCTACGACACGCAGGCCATGGCCGGGCAGCTGGAACGCGCCTTGGTGATGCCGGAGGCAGAGCAAAGGGAGCGCATGCGCCTGATGCGCGACTTGCTGCGGGTTCGCAATGTCTACCGCTGGGCCGGACAGATGCTGCTCGATGCTGCGCGGCTGCGCAGCCAACAGAGGATTGCGGAGAGCCTCGCCGCGGTCGAACGGGGGCAGACCCGTGGCCTTCAGCCGGTGCCGTTGGGCCGCGCAGCATCGCGAGCGGGTTGACCCCGTTCTTCCCAATCGAGATTGCCGGGCGCGGACGGCAATGCTAGACGAAGGGCCTTAATCACGGGGAATTCGTCATTTTTCTCAGTGATCGGTGCGGATCGTGCGGGGCGACCGAAAATGATGCGTGTTGTTGGTTTCGGCTCTTCGCCGCAGGTTTCCTCTATGAGGCACATGAGGCACAAGAGGCGCAAGGCGGGGACCACAACAGCGTTCTTGGCAGCGTTCACGGCCGCTGGCCTGCTGTCCGTTGCTGGCGGATCGGCTGCGGCGGAGTCGCCGCGCAAGGGCAATGAGGTCGCCGGCCCGGCCATCGTCGTGGATGGCATCTCCTTCGATATCAAGTCCGATCGCTTCCGGCTGTGGGGTATCGACACGCCCGAGCGCGGCGCCAGCTGCTACCGCAATGGCCTGCGCTGGAAGCCGGCGGAGGATGCGGCGGCAGCCCTGCGGCGCTGCGTTGGCGGCAAGACCGTCACGTGCCGGGTGTGGAAGGTGGAGCGGAAGTGGTTCCGCAACATTCACGTCTCCGAGTGCTGGACCGATGACGGGCTCGACGTGGGCGAGTGCCTGATCCGCGGCGGCTGGGCCACCGACTACACCTGCTACTCGGCCGGCCATTACCAGGACCTTGAGACCGAGGCCAAGAACAAGGGAATCGGCCTGTGGAGCTGCGACAACGGTCCCGGCACGCGTCGGTGGGGCCGGAACGGTCACGACACTCCGTGCGAGACCCCGCGCTACAAGCCGACCGGTCCGGGACCGAAGTAAGCCGGCGTAGGCGGGTGCAACGAGCGAGGTGCATTCGAGCGATGCGTACCCTCGGGGGATGCTGGATCCGTGCAATGCGCGCTGAGTGCCATCAGACCCGACAAGGACGAGATGAGCGGTCTTCGACTTGGCGGAGAACGGCTGACGGAACCTGGGGCCTCCTCGGGAGTTGACAGCGCGGCTGCAGGGGGCGGCTGAGGTTCCGCCATGGACGCGAGGGTCGAAGGGCTCCCAGAAGGCGAACACAGGAGGCAACTGCGCCGTGCGGTGATTGCCAGCACGATCGGCACGTCGATCGAGTGGTACGATTTCTTCCTCTACAGCACCGTCACCGGCCTCGTCTTCGCCAAGCTGTTCTTCCCGCACTCCGACCCGCTGGTCGGCACGCTGGAGGCGTTCGCGGTTTATGCCGTGGGCTTTGCCGCGCGGCCGGTGGGCGCCGCCATCTTCGGGCACTACGGCGACCGCATCGGCCGCAAGGCGGCGCTGATCGCCACGCTCATGCTCATGGGTATCGCCACGTTCCTGGTCGCGTTAGTGCCCACCTATGCCAGCATCGGAATTTGGGGCGCAATAATCCTGACCATCCTGCGCTTCATCCAGGGCGTGGGCGTTGGTGGCGAGTGGGGCGGTTCCGTTCTGCTCTCCATGGAATGGGCGCGCTCCAACCAGTCGCGCGGCTTCATCGCGTCGTGGCCACAGTTCGGCGTGCCCTGCGGCCTGTTTCTCGCCAATCTCGCAGTGCTGGCGTTCAGCCACATCTCAGGCGACCAGTTCGTCGCGTGGGGCTGGCGGATTCCCTTCGCGCTCAGCATCATCCTGGTCGCCATCGGCCTCTACATCCGGCTCGGCATTCTCGAAACGCCCACATTCGTCAACCTGCAGAACAGGGAGCGGCTGGAGCGGGCGCCTGTGTCGGCGGTGGTGAGTGCCCATCCCCGCGAGATCCTGTTGAGCGCATTGGTGCGCATGGCCGAGCAGGCGCCGTTCTACATCTTCACCGCGTTCGTGTTCGCCTATGCCGTGGGCAACCTGAAGGTGCCGCGCGACTTCGTGCTCACCGCGGTGCTGGTGGCCGCGGTGCTGTCGTTCGTCACCATCCCGCTGTGCGGCCATCTCTCGGACCGCTACGGGCGACGGAGGGTCTACCTTGTGGGCGCTGCGGTCACCGGCGTGTTCGGCTTCCTCTACTTCGCCATGCTCAACAGCGGCTGGCCCGGACTCATCTTCCTCGCCATCGTGGTTTCGCTGATCCCCCACGACATCATGTACGGGCCGCAAGCGGCCCTTATCGCCGAGGCATTTCCGGGCCGCCTGCGCTACAGCGGCGCCTCGCTCGGATACCAGCTAGCCTCGGTGATCGCCGGCGGCCCCGCTCCGCTGATCGCCACCTGGCTGTTCGCACGGTACGGCACGTCCTATGCCATTGCTGCCTATATCCTGGCATGCTCGCTCGTCAGCCTCTGCGCGACCTGGCTGATGCCGGACTACACCGGCAAACCCCTAAGCGAATCTTGAGAACGGCGACAGCCTAGGGGCGGCCAATCTCGCCATTTCACGCCGACCCAGTGGAGGCGCCTCATTTTCGGCGCGTTTGGCGCTATTTCGGGCACGGCGGGATTGTTCGCCTTTTTCGTCGGGCGGTAGAGTTACCGCTCCCTATCCGCACGACGGCGTCCCGGCCATGCGGACGCCTGTTGGCGCTGGCTTGTGTGAGTGAGGGCGGCATGTCAGTGGCGAAGCTGTTCCTTTCCGGGCTCCTGGTGGCGAGCGGGCTCACCCTGGCGGCGTTCACGCTGCACAAGCGGTTCGCGCCCAGGTGGGAGGTGCAAGCCACCGGCGCCCGCGAACGCGGCGGCGGCGTGCTAGCGCTGGTACCGGAGCGCTACCTCCCCTAAGGCCCCGACAGGATTTGCGACGACTGGATGCAGCAAAGCTAGTGATGGCCCGAGGGGACGCGGAAGAGGAGTAAGCGGGCAAGCGGCCGGAGACGACGCTGACTGAGACGCGGCCCACGATCGAGAAGGCGAGGCCCGAGGAGTACCAGCCCATAGTCGAGCGAGGGTGGTACGTGCGGGCCAACACACCAAATCGTACAAGGCCGGTAATCGCTCAGATCGCGCCAACCGTGGGTTGGGACGGCACGGACCAGACCCGGATCACGCCGTCCTCGCCGCCGGCGAACAGCCGGCGACCATCGCGGGAGAAGCTCAGCGTCCGCACCGGCCCCCCCTCGAGAGAGCGCATGACGCGGACCGGGCGCAGGCTACCGATCTTAATGCTGCCGTCGGAGCCGGCGGTGGCCAGTGCGCTGGGCGCGCCCAAGGCGACCGCCGTCACCCGGCCCTCGTGGGCCTTGAACACTTCTACCGAGGGCAGCCGCAGCCGCAGCGCCGGGTTGGGCCAGACGCGCACCACGCCGTCGCTGCTCCCCCCGGCCACGAAGCTAGCGTCAGGCGAGATGTCGATGGCGGTGATGTCATCGGTCAGGTGCCGGTAGGTGCGCGCCAGGCGCGGTCCCGGCGCCTTCCACACCCGCACGGTGCCGTCGAAGCCGGTAGAAACGAACAGGCTCCGCGCGTGCGCCGCAGCAATGAGCGGCCCGCCGCCCTCTTGTCCGTCGAGCAGCGCGGCCGGCGCGCTGAGCGTGCCGACCTCGAACAACGCCACGCGGCCGTCTTGGCTGGCGGCCAGAATGTCCTCGCCGAGGAACGCCACGGAGGTGATGGGCTCGCTGCCGTGCCTGAGCGTCTCCAGCCGCTCGCCGCGTTCGAGGTCCCATAGGACAATGACGCCGCCATGGTGGCCGACCAGGGCGCGCCGTTGGTCCACCGCGAGGGCGGTGACGGGTCCCTCGCTCAACTCGATGGTGCGAACCGGCGCGCCTGAGCTGCCGTTCCACAGCCGTACAGTGGCGTCGGCACCGGCCGAGACGATCCAGCCATCCTCCTCGGTGCTCGCCACCGCGATGACGGGGCCCTGGTGGCCGATGAGCTGCATCACGGGAGGTACCGGCGCCACCTCGCTCGCTGCCGAGATTGGACTGCGCGCTGGCGTTCCCAGGACGCCCTCTTGGTAGGCGACCGCAAAACTTGTCACAGTCACGGCAACCGCGACCCTGAACACGGCCAAGGACCAGCGGCGCGGTGGGAAGCGCGAGAGATGCCTAGGCTTGGCGCGAGAGGCACGCCGGACGGGGAGTGGCACACCCGGCTTGGACCCGGGTTCGGACTTGGCTGGCGCGCGACGGGGCAGCGCGAGGGCTTTGCCGTGTCGGGCCGCGGGCGGGGTCCTTGGCCGAGCCGTTGGCTTGCCCGCCTTCGCCTTCGGTGCGCGTGGCGAGAGGGCGGCAGCGCGGCGTTTTTTGAGCGCCTCGATGAAATCGAGGAGCTGGCCCTTGGGCTGAGGCGCGTCGGGCGGCGCAGGCACCAGGCTGGCGGGAGCAGAAGTCGAGGGAGGGGAGGCGATCCCAAGCGCATCGTTTGTAGGCTGATTGCTTGAAGCAAGGCCGCGCTTGGCCGCGGCTGCCGCCTTGCGCGCCCGGCTGAGCGAGCGCGTGAGCGGCGGGCGGGGCGCGAGGCGTTCGGGCTTGC
>JAFMSC010000541.1 GCA_017353825.1 Hyphomicrobiaceae bacterium
GTGGTCGGTGTTAGGTTCAGTGTGGCGGCTGAGGATCAGGATGCGACCGTTGGGTTTGGACCAATTTTGAGTTGGCGCTGACAGCGTGAGACGGGCGACGACCGGCGTGCCTGCAAGGTGACGGTCGAGCTCTTGGCACTCGCGCATGAGCGCGCGTGCGAGGCCGAGCTGGCCGAGGCGATCGCGGCCGACCTCGACGCTGGCCGGCTGCCCGATCCGGCAAGGCTGCGCGCCCGCTTCATGCCCGAGGAAGCATCGATCCCGAGCGTCGCCGTCGAGCTGGCGCCACTGCATCTCTACGACGCGCTCGTGCCGGCCAACACCAATGAGGAGATCGCGGCATGACCCGCAAAGCCACCACCATCGATACCGCCCGCGTCGAGCTCCTGCTCTCCGAGCTGCGGCTGCCCGGCGTCAAGGCCATCTGGCCGAAGCTCGCCGAGCAATCCGACAAGGAGGGCTGGCCCGCCGCCCGCTTCCTCGCCGCCTTGGCCGAGCACGAAGCCGCCGACCGCAAGCGCCGCCGCATCGAGCGGCACATGGCCGAAGCCAAGCTGCCGGCCGGCAAGACGCTCGCTACCTTCGACTTCGACAGTGTGCCGATGGTCTCCAAGGCGCAGGTGATGGCGCTCGCCGCCGGCGACGTCTGGCTCAAGGCCGGGGCCAACCTGTTGCTGTTCGGGCCGCCCGGCGGGGGCAAGAGCCATCTGTCGGCGGCGCTCGGCCTCGCCCTCGTCGAGAACGGCTGGCGCGTCCTGTTCCAGCGCACCGGCGATCTCGTGCAGCGCCTGCAGGTGGCGCGGCGCGAGCTGGCGCTCGAGGCCGCCATCGCCAAACTCGACCGCTACGACCTGCTGATCCTCGACGACATCGCCTACGTTACCAAGGACCAGGCCGAGACCAGTGTGCTGTTCGAGCTGATCGCCGCCCGCTACGAGCGGCGCTCGCTGCTCATCACCGCCAACCAGCCGTTCGGAGAGTGGGGCCGCATCTTCCCGGATCAGGCCATGACGCTGGCGGCCATCGACCGCCTCGTCCACCACGCCACCATCCTGGAGATGAACGTCGAGAGCTACCGCCGCAAGGCCGCCCTCGACCGCAAGCGCGGACGCGGCCGGCCCGCCGCTCACGCGACGCCGAAGGAGAACGCCAAGGCCGGTGATTGACGCGCGCGCCGCACGTTGATCGACGCTCCGCGTCAATCAGGACTTGCCAAGCCGACGGCCGGCGACAATCATCCCACTACCCGGCCGCCGGTTCTCATCCTGATTGACGCGCCGTTCTCACCCAGATTGTCGCGCTATAGGTGCCGCTGGCAGCAGTTGCGCAGGAGATCAACCCCCTCGTCAGAGGGTGGATTGGCTATTATGGGTCCTACAATCCGTTCGGTCCTAGCTGCTACGGTCCGGTACGTCAATCAGACGCTCCTGGCCTGGACGATGCGGAAGTTCAAGCGCTTCAGGGGCCACAAGATCCGCATGCGCGCCTCTTCGTGCATTGGCACTCGGCTTGAAGGGTACGTTTGCTTGATGGGAGCGGGGTGAGTCGAGAGGTCCACGCACCGTTCTGGGAGAGGCCGGAGGTGAGACTCCTTCGGCCTACTCGCCGCTACACCCGCCCACGCGGGGCCTGTGGCCAGGGCATCGACGCGGCCCCAGCGCCATCCGGCGGGCGCCGATGTCAGGCGGGATCTTAACAGACCATCGACCGTCGCAACGTCTCTCGGGACCGGCGTGCGCGACCCCTGGGCAAGTGCTCGATCACGCGGGGGCGATCCCTTTTGCTTAGCGCCGGCCACGCATTCCGCCGAAGCCGCCACGCATGGCGCGGGTGCGCCCATACCCCTGTTCATACTGGGGGCACGGAAGTTGCGACCCTGATTGTTAGGGTTGTTTCCAAGGCGGGACGTTGCGCTAGGCAGGGTCTGGCTCGGCTGGGGAGCGCGATAGGACGTGATCCCATACCCAGACCCCCCAACCAAAGAGCCCATAGTAGTAACCACCACCGGTATTGGAGTTGGCTGACGCGCTATCGAAAGTCGATGCTCCCGCAAGCGCAGCAACGAGCGTGGCGAGCACGAGCGATGTTTTGCGTAGCGTCATGATCTCCTTGTCTCCGCGCGGGCCACGCATTCCGCCGACGCTGCGCATAGCGGGTCCGCCCATGCTGTTCATCCTGGGGCAGCGCGGAAGTTGCGCCTAGTGATCCATGCCGCGGCCGAGGCGGAGCCCGCTCCCTTTAGCCTGCAAGACTTCATCGACCCGAACGCGTCCGGCACTCCTCATAGGATGTCGCATTTGAACTGCGACCGCCCGCGCGAACGGCGGGATCGCTCACGGTCGAGATACAGACCCGCATGCGCGACATTCGATGGCGTCTAACCTCAGCCGTCAACGCGCCTTGCGATGAAAGTGCCGTTCGGTTGATGGAACATCAGTTCATCAACAATCGCGCCCGCGCCGCGAAACTCGACCGCGAAGCCTTCCAGTGCGTAATCCGGCGGAAGTCGGCCACCCATTCTGATCCAAGTCGGCCACCTGTTGATCGGGATAGGGGGACGCCTCACGGCGCCGCCCCTCCCACAC
>JAFMSC010000542.1 GCA_017353825.1 Hyphomicrobiaceae bacterium
GCGCCGGTGGGCCCGTTCCAGGTGCAGATCGGCGCGTTCCAGACCGAGGTCGAGGCCGAGCGGCACCTCGCTTGGGCGCGCGAGCGCGCCCGCTCGCTGTTGGCCGCGCATACCCCGCACCTGAGCCAGGTCAAGCTCGGCGACAAGGTGTATTTCCGCGCCCGGTACGGCGGCTTCGTCGCCCAATCCGCCGCGGCGAGCGTGTGCACCGCGCTCAAGCACCTCGACATCGACTGCCTGGTGACGAAGGCGGAGTGAAGCTCCAACTTGCGTTAATGCGGGCACATCGAAACGTTCGCGTACGCCAATGTTCCCGGTACGGCGTTTAACCTACGACGGCGTCTGCCCCACGAGGCGACGCAGCTTCTTCACCTGCACGGTCTCCGGTTCCTGGTAGTTGAGCGTACCGGCGAGGTGGCCGTCGCCGTCCATCAGGTAGACGAGGGCGGTGTGGTTATAGGTGAAACCATCCTTGCTCGATACCTTCTCGTAGAAGGCCCGGTAGGCCTTGGCAACGGCGGCGAGCTCCGCCGGCGTGCCCACGAGGCCTGTGATGCGGGGATCGAAATTCGACAGGTAGAGCTTCAGGAGATCGGGTGTATCACGCTCGGTGTCGACGCTGACGAAGAAGAACCGCATGCGGTCGGCGTCGGGCCCCATTTCCTTGATGACGTTGCTCAGCTCCAGCATGGTCGTCGGGCACACGTCGGGACAGTGCGTGAACCCGAAGAACAGGGCGAACGGCGTGCCCTTCAGGTCTCCACTCGACAGCCGCTTGCCGTCTTGCGTCGTTAGCTCGAACGGTCCGCCGATGCTGGCCGAGAGCGGCATCTGCGCCGACAACAGGCCGGGATTGGACCGCAAGAGGTAGGCGACGCCTGCGATCATCAGCACGGCCGCAACCGAGATCCACGCCGCAATGCGGATGCGCTTCAAGGGCGCCTCCTCGTCAATGCATCATGCTTCCGTGGCTGGCACCCTGACTGCCGCCCTTGCCGGCCATGCCGCGTACCGCGTATTCGATATCGACCTTGCCGGCCTTCTCGAACATGAGCGTGCCCTTGACCTTGTCGCCATCCTTGGCTGGCTGTTTCAGGTCGGTGAGCATCAGGTGAAGGGAGCCGGGCTTCAGCTCGACGCTCTCGCCAGGCTTCAAGACCAGGCCCTCGGGCAGCTGGCGCATCTTCATGACGCCGCCCTCCATCTTCATTTCATGGACCTCGAACTTGCCGGCGATATCGGTGGAGCCCCCGATCAGGCGATCGGGCTCATTGCCGGTGTTCTCGATCTTCAGGTAGCCGGCCGCCACCTCGGCGCCGGCCGGCGTGGCGCGAATCCACGGCGCGTCGACCTTGATCGGGCCTGCCTTGTACTCTTGCGCCAGGACCGGCGACAGGGCGATGGCCGCCAGCCCGAGCGCTGCAGCGAGGGTATGCCTTACAGCGGAGCTCATGCGAAGTCCTCCCTTGTAGGCAGGCATCAAAATCGGTCGCCTCCATCATAGCAGAACCGACCACCGGCCGCGCCGCGGCAGCGGCGCACACCGGCTATAGGGTGGGCCCGAGCCCCGCCGCCGACACGCGAACCTTTAGCGTCGGTGGCCCCCTTTTAACGCAGGGGGCCCTGGGCGTCCGACGTGTCAAACCAAGAGCAGAGGTTCTCATATCTGTCTAAGCCAGCGCCCGTTCTGTCTAAGCCAGCGCGGTCACAGGGTTCTCCACAAAGCCGCGGAAGGCGGCAAGCAGCTGGGCGCCCAGGGCGCCGTCCACCACACGGTGGTCGCACGAGAGCGTCACCGTCATCTGTCCGGTGAAGGTGATGCCGCCGCCTGGCATCTCCGCAGGCCCGCGGCGCGCTGCGCCCACCGCGAGCACGGTGGCGTGCGGCGGATTGATGATGGCGGCGAACTCGCGGATGCCATGCATGCCGAGGTTGGAGACCACGCTCGACCCGCCCTGGTATTCCTGCGGCGTGAGCCTGCGCGCCCGCGCGCGGGCCGCCAGCTCCTTGATCTCGGCAGAGATCGCCGACAACGTCTTGCTCTCGGCTGCGCGCACGATGGGCGTATAGAGGCCCCCGTCGATGGCCACTGCGACGCCGATGTCGCAGCGCCTTAGGCGCAGGATGCGATCGCCCGCCCAAACCGCGTTGGCGGCCGGCACCCGCTGCAGCGCCGCCGCCCACGCCTTCACGATGATGTCATTCAGCGAAAGGCGGAAGGCCGGTGTGCCGTTTTTCCCGGCGGGCGCGGCGGCGTTGACCTCCTCGCGCAGCCGGATGAGGGAGTCCGTCCCCACGTCAGCCGTGAGATAGAAGTGCGGGATCGCCTGCTTGGCCTCGACCAGGCGCGCGGCAATCGTGGCACGCATGGTGCCGAGCGCGATCTCCTCGTAGCTGCCGGGCTCGTAGAGCGCTTTGACCTGCGCTGCGACGCCGGCCGTGACGCCCGGGGCGCGATGCGCGGGGGCTCCTCCCTTGGTCGCCGAGGCTGCGACGTCCCGGGCTACGATGCGCCCGTGCGGTCCCGAGCCCCGGAGGGCGCCAAGATCCACGCCGTTCTCGGCCGCCAGCCGGCGTGCCAG
>JAFMSC010000543.1 GCA_017353825.1 Hyphomicrobiaceae bacterium
CCGAGGCGAACAAGAGGAGGCCGAGCGCCAGGGTGCCGGCCACGACTGCCAGCACGCGCCAGACGGACAGACGCCGGCGCAAGCGCCGGCGGTCGAGGACGGCTTCGGTTTCGAAGGTCATCGGTGGCACCTCCGTACCCGTCATCCCGGAAGCCGAGCCGAGGCCAGGCTATCGGGACCTTGTAAAGCGAATCTAAACCGTCGCGCGAGGTTCCGGCGCGGAGCGTTGCTGGCTCGCACCGCTCCGGCCGCCATGACAGGGTCGATACCTACTGCTGCGCCTCGTCCTTCTTCTTGATGGCGGCCTTGAAGATGTCGCCAAGGGAGGCGCCACTGTCGGAGGAGCCGTACTGGGCGACGGCCTGCTTCTCCTCGGCGATCTCCAGCGCCTTGATGGACACGGAGATGCGGCGGTTGTTCTTGTCGAAGCTCGTCACCGCGGCATCCACCTTGTCGCCCACGTTGAAGCGCTCGGGGCGCTGCTCGGAGCGGTCGCGCGAGAGGTCGGAGCGCTTGATGAAGGTGGTAATGTCGGTGTCGACGATCTTCACCTCGATGCCGTTGTCCTGCACCGCCACGACCTCGCAGGTGACCTGGCTGCCCTTCTTGAGTGTGCCCACCTTCTCCATTGGATCGCCCAGCGCCTGCTTGATGCCGAGGCTGATGCGCTCCTTGGTGGGATCGACGTCGAGCACCGTGGCCCTTACCACGTCGCCCTTCTTGTAGTCCTTGATGGCCTCGTCGCCGGAGCGGCTCCAGTCGAGGTCGGAGAGGTGCACCATGCCATCCACGCCACCATCGAGACCAACGAACAGGCCGAACTCGGTGATGTTGCGCACCGGGCCCTCCACCACGGAGCCCTTGGGATGGGCGGCCAGGAACACCTCCCACGGGTTGTCCTGGGTCTGCTTGAGGCCGAGCGAGATGCGCCGCTTGGCCGGGTCCACCTCCAGGATCTGCACATCCACCTGCTGGCTGGTGGAGACGATCTTGCCGGGATGGATATTCTTCTTCGTCCAGCTCATCTCGGAGACGTGGATGAGCCCTTCCACGCCCGGCTCCAGCTCCACGAACGCGCCGTAATCGGCTATATTGGTGACGGTGCCCTTGAAACGCGCGCCCACGGGGTACTTGGCCTCGATGCCGGCCCACGGATCGGCCTGCAGCTGCTTCATGCCGAGGGAAATGCGCTGCGTCTCGGGATTGATGCGAACGATTTGCACCTTCACGGTGTCGCCGACGTTGACGATCTCGCTCGGGTGGTTGACGCGGCGCCAGGCCATATCGGTGACGTGGAGCAGACCATCGATGCCGCCGAGATCGATGAAGGCGCCGTAATCTGTGATGTTCTTGACAAGGCCGTCGATGACCTGACCTTCGGCCAGCTTGGCCACGATCTCGGAGCGCTGTTCGGCGCGGGTGGCCTCCAGGATCTCGCGGCGGGAGACGACGATGTTGCCCCGCCGGCGGTCCATCTTCAGGATTTTGAAGGGCTGCGGCGTGTTCATGAGGGGCCCCATGTCGCGCACGGGTCGCACGTCCACCTGGCTGCCCGGCAGGAACGCCACGGCGCCGTCGAGATCCACCGTGAAGCCGCCCTTGACCTTGTTGAAGATGACGCCTTCCACTTGCTCCTTGTTGTTGAACTTCTGTTCCAGCCGTACCCAGCTCTCCTCGCGGCGGGCCTTGTCGCGCGAGAGTACCGCCTCGCCCAGCGCGTTCTCGGTGCGCTCGATATACACCTCGACCGTGTCGCCAACCTTCAGCTCGCTGGCGCGGCCGGCCGCTGCGAACTCGCGCAGCGGCACGCGACCCTCCATCTTCAGGCCCACGTCGATCACCGCCAGATCCTTCTCGATGGCCGTGACGGTGCCCTTGACCACGCTGCCCTCGAACACCTCGTCCTCGGGCATGGTCTCGCCAAGCATGGCGGCGAAGTCTTCTCGCGTCGGGGTAAGATCCTTGTTGATGGTGGCAGTGGTGGTGGTCATTCTTGCTCCTGAATCGATGCTGTCTCGTCTATGGCTGCGCCTGGAACGGGGGGCGGCCCCCAACGAGCCTCATCCCACCCCAACCAGATCGCGCCCATGATGTCTCTGAATGCCGCCAGCGATGTCTGCTTGCCAACTTGATTGGAGCGCGCCGTTCACGCGCGCCCGCGTTGGGCAATTGTCCTTGCGATCACGCCGACAGCGGTGTCGAACGCGGCTTCTATATCCAAATTGCTGGTATCCAGCAAGAAGGCGTCCTCGGCCGGCCGCATGGGGGAGACGTCGCGGCCGGCATCGCGCGCGTCCCGCCGGCTGATGTCCTCCAGCACCGCTGCGAAGCTCACTCTCTCGCCGCGGTCGAGCCGCTCCCGGTAGCGCCGTTCGGCCCTGACCTCGGCGGAGGCGGTAACGAAAAGCTTAACGTCGGCGTCCGGGCACACGACGGTGCCAATGTCCCGGCCGTCGAGCACGGCACCCCCCGGGCGTCGCGCGAAGCTGCGCTGGTAGGCGAGGATGGTGGCCCTGACCGCGGCGATGCGGGCCACGATGGAGGCCGCCTCGCTGAGCCCTGGGTCGCGCAGGCCGGGGTC
>JAFMSC010000185.1 GCA_017353825.1 Hyphomicrobiaceae bacterium
TGCGCATCCTTCACCTGCCGAGTGAGCCGTCCTCGGCAAGTTCACTAGCTGATTCGCGAGTCGCGCGAATCCGTTACGACATCATCGCTGCAATTGGAGTCACGGAAGCAGGCTGTTGGATAACAATGCTGTTGGATAACAAAGGGTGTGTGAGTTGCGATTGGCATCAACGATCAATGCAATTCCGGAAGAGCCTCTACGATCACCAATTCCTTGCTTGGAAGTGGGGAAACGGCCACCGATTTCAACCGCCGCTCAGTGGGGTTTGTCTCGTTGGGGTGGCCGTCCGAGGCGGATCGCAAGGTGTTCGGCGCGCCCGACGAGTGATCTCTCCGGGAGAGGATTCGACAAGAAGAAGGAACGCAGCCGGCGGATAATATTGGACGCTTGGTTGGTCATCTCTCTCGGGCAGGAACGCATTCATCATCGATGCGTAAGCCTTCCGGCTTAGGCGCGCCGGACTTGCGGGAGAACTTGGCATTTCTGGTCCAGAAATCGGGCCTTATTGACTCCATATTTCCCGCTTTAATCCGGGACTTAATGCGGGACGCGAGCCCGGCGACGGGTATCAGCGTTGACGCTTGCCGGCCGCGGATCGCGGCGAGTGCAAGAACGACACTCGAGCAACAAGGCTAAGTCGCGCCGCCAGGCACCTGGCCGCGGCAAGGCCAGTCTATTGCCGAGCGGGTAGCACCTGACCGGCAAAGTTGGAGCGTTAGGGAACTCACGCATGTCGTACGGACGGCCTCCGTCCACGGATGTTGGTACTGTCATTCTGCACTGGCTCATGGTAGCGCTGCTTGTCGTGCTGATCGCTACCGGCCTGCGCATCGCCTCCGCCGATGCGAGCCTAAGCTGGCTCGTAGTGCTCGACCCGATGCTGCCGGTGGAGCACCTCTGGTATCGTCATCTCGTCGCCGCGGCCGGGCTCGGCGCCGCCCTAGCCGCCTACGCGTTCTATGTGGTGCGCGCACGCCTGGCGCAGCGCATACGCCTCGACCGGCGGCGCGTGGCTCTCTTGCTGCGCGCCGGCCGGCCGCGCTGGGCCTCGGCAAACGTGCTGACGGCGTGGGCCCTGCTGGTGGCGCTCGGCACCGAGGTCATCACCGGCATTGCGTTGTTCCTGGGGGCTGGTGGCCTCTGGCTGTCGGTGCATCTTCATACGACCTGGGTGCTGCTGGTGTTGGCGGCCACGCATGTGCTCGCGCACTGGAACTATGGGGGCACGCCACAGCTGCTGCGCATCTTGCGGCCCACCCGCCTGGTGATGGCCCCGCCTGCGCCCGACCTTGCCGAATTGCTGGCCGAGCAGCTGGAGCTGCGCGAGCACGAGGCTGAGCGCGGCGCCGAGACGCCGGCGAGCCTCACCGGCCTTGCCCTGGCCCCCGCAAAGTCGAAGCGCGCTGAGAGGCCTGAGCGGCCGCAGCCACCGCGGGCAGGGCCCCTTGCACGAGCCGTTGCCGCCGCCGCCATCGTGCTGGGGCTCACCATCCTTCTGGAGCAGCTCACGCGCCCAGAGCTCAAGGTGGGGCTCATCGACCGCGCGGATGCGCCACGTCTCGACGGCGACCTCTCCGACCCGGTCTGGAGCCACGCGCCCGTGGTTTCCCTGCTCACGCAGCACGGCAGCGGCTTTGGAGGGGCCGGCGAGTCTCTGGTCGAGATCAGGGCCGTGCACGACAGCGAGTACGCCTACTTCGCGTTCGTGTGGACGGACCCGACGCGCTCGCTCAAGCACCTCCCGCTCGTGAAGCGCCCCGACGGCTGGTACGTCACCCAATCGGCCGACGAGGACGAGTTGCACGAAGACAAACTCGCCATCCTGTTTGCGCGCTCGACGCTCCCTCTGATCGGCGCCGCCATCCACCTGGCGCGCGCCCCGCTTGCCGACAGGCCGCCAAGCCTCACCGGCAGGGGCCTCCACTATACGCTCGACGGCAGCATCGCCGACGTCTGGCAGTGGCGCGCCTCTCATGCCGGCCCCTCCGGCCACATCGACAACTGCCATTTCGGCGGCCCGGCCGAGCCGACCCCCACCCAGACCGAAGGCCGCGAACGCTACCCTGGCGGTTTCGCTCGAGATCCCGGCCCGCCGACGTATAGCGACAACTTCAATCCCGAGCCCCCTGGCGGATATCTGGCACCCGTTCGGCCGCACCGGCTGCCCGCGAACCCCGCAGCCATGACGGCCGCCCTGGGCCGCATTCAGGACGACACCGAGGCGAGCGAGAGCGAAGGCGCGCGCTGGTGGATGACCGAGGAGGAATCGGTCCCCTACACGCAAGGCGCGGACGACACCATCGCGGTCGGCACCGTCATCCCCGGCGTAATCACGCTGTCGGGAACCCTTGAGGATGGCGGGAGCGTGCGCGGCGTCGCGCGCTGGGCAGCGGGGCGATGGGTTTTGGAGGTGGCCCGCCGCCTCAATACGGGCAGCCCATGGGATCTGCCGATCGCCAGCGGCCTGCTCATGTGGGTTGCCGCCTTTGACCATTCCGAGACACGGCACACCTGGCACATCAGGCCGATCCGACTGGAGGTGGAATAGATGGCGAGATTTCATGCGGTGGTTGCCAACAGTGCGCATTTCTCGGCGCGTTCGGGCGACATCCTGCTCGACGCCGCGCTGTCGAGCGGCATCGATCTGCCGCATGATTGCCGGGCCGGGCGGTGCGGGACCTGCCTCATGCGCGTGTGCCAGGGACGGACATTCGGTGGCGAGAGCCGCCAGCACGGCATGATCTACGCCTGCCAGGCGCGGGTATTCTCAGACCTCACTCTTGAATACGACGTGCTACCTCCCGTGCGGCGCGTCGAGGCCCGCGTCACCCGTCTCCTGAAGCTGACGCACGACGTAGTCGAGCTGACCATCGCGCCCGCCGGGCGGCTGCCGATCCTGCCGGGCCAGTACTGCCGCTTCATCTTCAAGGGCTTTCCCGCGCGCTCCTTTAGCCCGACGGCACCGCTGGACCGTCCGCCGGCTGGGCGCAGTTTTCGGCTCAACGTCAAGCGGTTGCGCGGTGGCCGCGTCTCGCCCAACTTTGGCCGTCTCATCAAGGTCGGGCACCCGCTCAAAGTGGAGGGGCCGTTCGGATCGGCGTTCCTGCGCCGCGGCAAGATCGGACGCCTCGTTCTGGTGGCCGGCGGCACCGGCTTCGCGCCGATGTGGGCGGTTGCCGACGCGGCCCTGCGCGAGAACTCTCAGCGGCCGATGATCCTGATCGCTGGCGTGCGCAACCTGAAATCGCTGTACATGTGGCCCGCCCTTCGCCGCGTCGCGCGTCTGCCCAACGTCAGCGTCATCGCCACCGCCGAAGAGGAGCAGGCAGGACATCCGGCGATCTTGAAGGGGCGCCCGAACGACCACCTGCCGGAGCTGACCACCAGCGATATCGTCTACGCCGCCGGCGCCCCGGACATGGTCGACAGCGTGGCGGAAGCGGCCGAAACCGCGCGCGCCGCTTTTTACTGCGACCCCTTCGAGGCGAGCGGCCACACCGACGAGGACAGCGGCTGGCGCAACGTGCTGTCCTGGATCGGGGCGGCGTAGGCGCCGGGGCCGCTCAGGCCGCGCTCCCGCTTGGCCGCTACGTCAGGAAGACGCTTGCGCGGGCTGGCCGTGAGTGCTTCGATCGCAGCCGGCCAACGCAAAGACCGACGCGAGGCTGGCATGGCTGTGCGCATCGTTCGCCTTGGCACGCGACGGCACCCCGAGGAAGGAACGCGCATCGGCGCCGTACGACGGCTGCCGCGCGGCGTGCGCAAGGAACGCTACGCGGCCGACAACTGGCTTGATGTCTGGTATCCAGTGCTGTCGCCCAGCCCCGAGCTGTTCGCTCGTGCCAGGACCGCGCGCACCGCGGCCGACTGGCGTCTTTTCCTGCGCGCGTTCCGCACCGAGATGAATGAGCCGGCAGCCCGCCACACCCTCGACCTGCTCGCCGCCCTCTCGCGCACCGCACAGTTCTCCATCGGCTGCTACTGCGAGGACGAGTCCCGCTGCCACCGCTCGGTGCTGCGCGAGCTTTTGGCCGAGCGGGGCGCCATGCTCGCCTGAACCGCCGGCAATGGCTCAGTTCGCCTTGGCCTGCTTCACGAAGATGTCGATGAAGGTCTTCGATAGATCGACCGTCACGCCCTTGAACTCGGGATCGAGCTCATTGAGCGTGGCGTAGGCGCTGTCCATGCCGTCCTTGGTGATCACGCCGGTGCGGGAATAGCTCGGCAGCGAGGCCTTCACCGCAGCCTCGTAGAGCGGCCGGTCGCCCAGCAGAAAGTCCGGCGGCACTGTATCGGCCACTTCGGTCGGCGTGGCCTTGGCGAGCCACTGCAGCGCCGCGTATAGCGCATTGACCAGGCGCTGGGTCGTGACCGGGTTGGCGTCCGCGAAGTCCTTCTTGAGATAGAGCACGGCGGCGGGGTTGGTGCCACCGAACAACGCCTTGGTCCCCTCCTCCGTGCGGGTGTCGATCAACACCTTAATGTCGCCGTCGGCCTCCAGCTTGGAGATGACTGGATCGAGGTGCGAGACCGCGTCCACCTGCCCGTTCTTCACCGCCGCCACCGAGCTGGCGCCGCCCCCGATGCCGATGAAGGAGGCGTCGGTGGCCTTGAGGCCGGCCTTGGTCATGGCGTAGACGGCCGTGAGGTAAGTCGAAGAACCCGGCGCCGTGACGCCGATCTTCAGCCCCTTGAAATCGGCCGGCGACTTGACCTTGTCGGCCAGCGCCTTGCGCACGGCCAGCACGATGGCGGGGAAGCGGCCGAGCTCCAGCACGGCGCGGATGTCCTGGCCCTTGGCCTGCATGCGGATGGTGTGCTCGTAGGCACCCGTCACTACGTCGACAGAGCCGCCGACAAGCGCCTGCAGCGACTTGGCGCCGCCGCCGAAGTCGTTGATCTCGACATCAAGGCCCTGCCCCTTGAAGAAGCCCTTGCGCTCGGCAATGGTGAGCGGGAGGTAGTAGAGCAGCGATTTACCGCCGACGCCCAGGACCACCTTGGTCTTTTCCGGCACCTGTGCCATCGCGGGCGCGGTCAACAGCCCGGCGATCAGCGCGCCAAACGCCACGGTCGCGGCAATCAGAAAGCGCCTTCGTTGCATGGTTGGTTCCTTCCTCTTGGGACGGGGTCACCCTCGCCTCTAGGCCAACTTTCTCAGGTCGGCGTTGAAACCCCGAGGCGGTGGCGAGGATCTGAGCCCACCCAATCTCAACGCCGTGCCGTCTCCGTTGCCTGTCCCGGCCGCCACACCAGCAGGCGCCGCTCGAGGAGCGTCACCAGGTTGTCAACCAGTACGACCACGACCGCCAGGATCAGCATTCCGGAGAACACGCCCGTCACGTCGAACACACCCTCGGCCTGCTGGATCGTGTAGCCAAGCCCGGCGGAAGCGCCGAGATACTCGCCCACCACGGCGCCGACCAGCGCGAATCCGACAGAGGTGTGGAGCGAGGAGAACATCCACGAGAGCGCTGAGGGCCAGTAGACGTGGCGCATGAGCTGGCGCTCGTTCATCCCCAGCATGCGGGCGTTCGAGAGGATGACGGGGCTCACCTCCTTCACACCCTGGTAGACATTAAAGAACACGATGAAGAACACCAGGGTCACGCCCAGCGCGACCTTGGACCAGATGCCAAGCCCGAACCACAGCGCGAAGATCGGCGCCAGCACCACGCGCGGCAGAGCATTGATGGCTTTCACGTAAGGGGCGAAGACCGCCGCCAGCAGCTCCTGCCGGGCGAACCAGAAGCCGATGAGGATGCCGCCGCCCGCGCCGATCACGAAGGCGAGGCCGGTCTCCGTCAGGGTGATGGCGAGGTGGCGCCAGATCTCGCTCCCCTCAAGGTCGCGAGCGCAGCGCGCCAGGACATCGAACGGGGTCGAGAAGAAGAACTGCATCTTTCTGGGATCGCCGAGGAGCGGCGTGGTGGTGAGCACGTGCCAGACGGCGAGGCCGAGCACGGCGACGAGGACCTGAAGGGAAAGCAGTCGCGCGCGGTTCATAGGTCCTTTCCCTCGCCGAGCTCGTAGGCCTTCTGCACCTCGGTCTTCAGGGTATTCCAGATCTCGCGATGCAGCGCGTGGAAGCTGGGCTCCACGCGGATATCGGCGATATGCCGTGGACGCGGCAGGTCGATGCGGAAATCGCCGATCAGGCGCGAGGACGGGCCCGAGGACATCACGACCACCCGGTCGGAGAGCGCGATCGCCTCCTCCAGGTCGTGGGTGACGAACAGGAGGGCCTTGCGATCCTGCTGCCACAGATTGAGCAACAGATCGCCCATCAGGATGCGCGTCTGCGCGTCGAGGGGTCCGAACGGCTCGTCCATGAGCAGGATCTTGGGCTGCCGCGCCAGCACCTGCGCCAACCCCACGCGCTTCCTCTGCCCGCCGGACAGCTGGTGCGGATAGCGGTCAGCGAATCCCCTGAGCCCGACTCGGTCCAACAGGGCCCGCGCGGTCGAAAGTGCCTGGCGCCGCGGCGCGCCAGCCACCTCAAGGCCGATGGCGACGTTGTCGATGGCCGTCTTCCAGGGCATCAGCGCATCCTCTTGGAAGAGGTATCCTGCCGCGCCGTTAAGACCGTCGAGGCGCCGCCCGAAGATCTCGACCCGGCCGGACGACGGCGTGGTCAGCCCGGCGGCGGCATTGAGCAGCGTAGACTTGCCGCAGCCGGTTGGCCCGACGATGGAGACGAACTCGCCTTCCGAGATTGATAGCGTCGCCGGCGCGACGGCCTCGTAGCTCCCGCCATCCTTGAGCCGATAGGCGATCGCCACGTTGTTGAGATGTACCACCACCCGCGATGCGGCGTCGGCGTCGGCCGAACGGATCACCGTTTCCTGCATTGGCTTATCCGATGCCGAGGGTAAAGCTTGAGTGCGCAACAGTAGGAGCCCCTAGCCGAGCCCGCCCGCGCGCTCAATGAACGTCGCCACGGCCGCGGCACCGTCGCCGGTCCTGAGGTTGGTGAATACGAACGGGCGGTCGCCGCGCATGCGCTTGGTATCGCTTTCCATCACCATGAGCGAGGCACCTACATGGGGCGCAAGGTCGGTCTTGTTGATGACGAGCAGGTCCGAGCGAGTGATGCCGGGGCCGCCCTTGCGCGGGATCTTCTCGCCCTGCGCCACGTCGATCACGTAGATGGTAAGATCGGCGAGCTCAGGGCTGAAGGTGGCAGCCAGGTTGTCGCCGCCCGACTCGATCAGGATCACATCGAGCGAGGGAAATCTGCGGTGCATGTCGGCTACCGCGGCGAGGTTAATGGAGGCGTCTTCGCGGATGGCCGTGTGCGGGCAGCCGCCGGTCTCCACGCCGATGATGCGTTCCGCGGGCAGTGCGTCGGCGCGGGTGAGAATCAGCGCATCCTCCTTGGTGTAGATGTCGTTGGTGATGGCACAGATGTCGTAGCGGTCGCGGAAGGCCTTGCAGAGCGCCTCCATCAGCGCCGTCTTGCCCGACCCGACCGGCCCGCCGATACCAACGCGTAGGGGACCGTTGGGGGATTTGCTCATGGTGGGGTCCCCTCGCTTACCTCACAATGCATCATCTGGTAGTTCCAGGCATCATCTGCTCGTTCCAGCGACCGCCCTTGTCGAGGCGTCGAGTGGCGACCATCACCGCCCACCCGCGTCAGCTGGCACCTAAGACCTAAACAGCCGCGTATACTGCGTCTCATGGCACATGCACGCAATGTCGGCCATCACGGTCGCACCGCCGATACCATCGAGAGTGGTGTCGATGGCGCCGCCGATCAGCTCAGGAACGAGCGGCTCCAGCCGCGCCAGCACGCGCAGTCCGTCGGTCTGGCCGAGGGGAATGAGGCGCACGCC
>JAFMSC010000186.1 GCA_017353825.1 Hyphomicrobiaceae bacterium
GGATCGTGACCGAGCCCCAGGCCGCGGCGCTGCGCGAGCTGGCGCACCGTCGCGAGCGGGAGCGCGCCGTCGCCTTGGGGCACGAGGAGCGATTCCGCTTCATGCGCGGCTTCAACGACGTGTTCTTTGCCATCGGCGTGGTGTTGTTCGTTGCTGGGTTCCTCTACTTCACGCCGCGTGCGGCCACCGGCTTCGTCATGACGGCGGCGGTGGTGTGGGGATTGGCGGAGGTGCTCGTAGCGCGCTTGCGCCTGGTGCTGCCTGGCATCCTGCTCGCCAGCGCCTTCGTCGTGTTGGTGTTTCTCGCCGCGGTTCGGGTGCCGGTCGAGTCCGCCCTCGCTTCCGAGATGTGGCTGCGGCCCATGTTGCCGCCGTCCAGCATGCTGGACGCACTCCACTTCTATCCAGGGGGGCCGCTCGCCTTCGCTGCGCGGGCCCTGATCGCAACCGCGGCGGCTGCGGCGTTCTACTGGCGGTTCAAGCTGCCGTTCGCCCTGCTTCCGCTCGCCGCAAGTCTCGTCGTGGCTGCGGTGGGTGTGGCGAGCTTCGTGATCCCGCAATCCCTTTCGCTCTCGGACTCTGTCGTGCTTCTTGTTTGCGGCCTCGGCGTGTTTGCCGCCGCCATGAGCTTCGACGCCTCGGACCGGGAACGGCTCACCCGGCGCGCCGACTGTGCGTTCTGGCTGCATCTGTTGGCAGCGCCGCTGATCGTCCACTCGCTCATCCGTCTGGTGACGCCCGGCCTGGTGGGCTCCTCCCGCTACTTCGGCCTCCGCTTTTCGCCAGCCATGACCAACGAGTTGGCCCTGGCCATCGTCCTGATCGTCGCACTGCTCGCGATCGTGGCCGTTCTCATCGACAGACGGGCGCTACTCGTGTCCGGCCTGGCCTACCTTGGCGCGGCTGTCGGCTATGCCCTGACCGGGGCGGCCATCGACAGCGGCCCGGGCTTTACGGTGGCCGCCACCCTCGTCATCCTAGGCGCGCTTGTGCTAACGCTCGGGGCTGGCTGGGTGCCGCTGCGCCGGCGCCTCCTGGCTTTCGTGTCTCCGACGATCTCCAACCGCCTCCCACCCGTGCCCGCGCAGCCCTGACCAGACCATGACCAGCTTCTCCCCCCGCGAAATCGTCTCCGAGCTCGATCGCTTCATCGTCGGTCAGAAGGACGCCAAGCGCGCCGTCGCAATCGCGCTCAGGAACCGGTGGCGGCGCCAGCAGCTGCCCGAGGGACTGAAGGAAGAGGTGCTGCCCAAGAACATCCTGATGATCGGGCCTACCGGTTGCGGCAAGACGGAGATCTCGCGTCGCCTGGCCAAGCTCGCCGGCGCGCCCTTTCTCAAGGTTGAGGCCACCAAGTTCACCGAGGTGGGCTACGTCGGCCGCGACGTTGATTCCATCGTGCGCGACCTGATCGAGGTTGGCATCGCCCTGGTGCGTGAGACCAAGCGCCGCGAGGTGCGGGCGCAGGCCGAGAAGAACGCCGAGGAGCGCGTGCTCGATGCCCTCGTCGGTGCCGAGGCGCGAGCGGCGACGCGAGAAGATTTCCGCCGGCGGCTCAGGGCCAACGAGCTCAATGAACGGGAGATCGAGATCCAGGTGGCCGAGAGCGGCGTGCAGCTCCCCACCTTCGACATTCCCGGCGGCCAAGTGGGCATGATTAACCTGAACGAGATGCTGGGCAAGGCCTTCGGCCAGCGCACCAAGCCGCGCCGCATGACGGTGGGAGCCGCGTACGAGGTGCTGCTGGCCCAGGAGAGCGACAAGCTGCTCGACCAGGACCAGATCGTCCAGGAGGCCATCCGCAGCGTCGAGAACGACGGCATCGTGTTTCTCGACGAGATCGACAAGATCTGCTCTCGCTCCGAGGGAGGCCGCATCGGCGCCGAGGTCTCGCGCGAGGGCGTGCAGCGCGACCTGCTGCCCCTGCTGGAAGGCACCACCGTGTCCACCAAACACGGACCGGTGAAGACCGACCATGTTCTGTTCATCGCCTCGGGCGCGTTCCACATGGCCAAGCCATCGGACCTGCTGCCGGAGCTGCAAGGCCGACTGCCGATCCGCGTGGAGCTGAGGCCGCTCACGAAGGAGGACTTCCGCCGCATCTTGGTGGAGCCTGAGGCGAGCCTGATCAAGCAGTACGTGGCGCTGATGGCGACGGAGGGCGTCGACCTCAGGTTCACCGACAATGCCATCGACGCGCTCGCCGCCCTGGCCGCTCAGGTCAACGAGACGGTAGAGAATATCGGGGCGCGCCGTCTGCAGACCGTGATAGAGAGGGTGCTCGACGAGATCTCGTTCGACGCCACCGACAAAGGCGGCGAGGTCATCTCGATCGACGCCGCCTACGTCCAGGCGCGCATCGGCGACCTCGTCAAGAACGCCGACCTGAGCAAGTTCATCCTTTAACCCCAGGGGATGCCGCGGCAGCTGGCGCGGCTGCAGAGGCGGGATCTCCCTCTCGCCGCCTTCGGCCATGCGCGGGGAACCGCCCGCCACAAGCGCCGGATGGCGAGCGGAGAGTGCTTGCACCTACGCCGCGAGCGGTTGCGGGTCTGCGGGCTTGTTGGGCTCGCCGGGCGGCATCTCGGGGCTGCTGACGACCTGGTCCGGCGGCTCGGCGGCTGCTGGCGCAGGCGGGGGAAGTCTCAAGAACCGGCCGCAGTCGGCCCTCAGGCGGTTGTAGGCGTGCTCGGCCGAAGCGATCTTCAGCGCCGTATTCGCCTGCAGCGCCGCCAGGTCGGCGCCGCGCGACAGGCCCTCGCTGGCGTGGTGCATCACCACGTCCCATTCGCGTTGCCGGTCGAGCGTCGGCTCAAGGCCCGGCGCTTCCAAAATCGTGGCATCCGAAATCGTGGCATCGGTGCGCTGCGCCTTGGGCCGCTTGAGGTCGATCCGCACAAGGAGACCCGCAACTACCGATACCCCCGCGAGTATGGCTGCCCACGCAACAATCTCTCCCCACAGGCCGCTTAGGTGCTGCATGATGGTGAACACTGGGCGATGGTTCGTGCGTGACGGCGACGGTGCGCCGCGATCCTCCCGATCGTGTAATCGGTCGGACTTTGCGGAGGTCTTAACGGCGTTAGCGACAATGTAGCGCTCCCATAGCGTTTGAGAGGGGCCGGACCTTGCGACATCTCCCCCTCAAGGGAACCGTGAAGGGCCGCAACTTCCAGACATGCGATGCCAACCTTCGAAGATTCGCACACAAGGCATTGAGCTCGCCATGGTCTGCCGCTGGTAGCCGCGCTTTGGCTAGGCGGCAGCGTTTCCGTCAACAGGGCGCAACCCGCCGACGGCGGTGGAGCCAAAGCCCGGCCCACGCCCGCCGGCCCGATCGACCATCAGCCAACCCCGAGGCGGCGGCGGACCTCGTCGGCCCCCACGCCAGCTTTGCGGAGCGATCTCAGGCTCGTGTCGTGCGCGCTCTTGGAGAGCTTGCGGCCGTCGCTGTCTACGATCAGCCGATGGTGTTGGTAAACGGGCTCCGGCAGGTCGAACAGCACCTGCAGCAGCCGGTGCAGGTCGGTCGCGGCATAAAGATCGCGCCCGCGGGTGACGTGGGTGACGCCCTGCCAGGCATCGTCCACGACCACAGACAGGTGGTAGCTGGTGGCCACGTCCTTGCGCACGATGACAGCGTCCCCCCAGCGCTCCGGGCGGGCCTCGACAATCTGCGGCACTCCGCCGGCATCGAGCTCCACGAATGTGAGAGGGCGCATGCGTAGAATGACCGCGGCCGTGCGCAGTGCGGCGGCCATATCGATGCGCCAGGCACAGGGACGGCCGGCAGCCAGCGCATCGTCGATGTGGCGCTGCGGGCGCCCCTTCCACAGCCCCGGATAGAGCGGCGCGCCGTCGGGGTCGCGGTCCCCCGCGCACGCAGCGGCTTCGATCTCCGAGCGCGTGGCGAAGCACGGGTAGAGGAGCCCCATGGTCTCAAGCTGTCGGGCGGCTGCCCGGTAGGCGGGCATGCGGGTGGACTGGAACAGCACTGGCTCCTCCCAATCCAGCCCGAGCCAGCGCAAATCCTCCAAGATGCCCGCCACGAACTCGGGGCGGGTGCGGGCGGCGTCGATGTCCTCCAAGCGCAGCAGGAAGCGCCCGCCGGCCGCGCGCGCCTGCTGGTAGCCGATGAGGGCGGAAAGGGCATGACCTATGTGCAGCTCGCCGTTGGGGCTCGGAGCAAAGCGGAATACGGGGCGGTCGGGCATCGCCGAAGCTGAGCGTGGCGGGTGGTGAGATGCTGAGTCCGTCTCGCGTTTGCGACCTGCGCTCTTTTCCGTTCCCCGGGGAATTCGCCTGAACCGGGTGTCATCCCGTCGGGGAAAGTCAATGCGGCATCCAGCGTGCCGGCCGTTTGCGACCGTCGAAGCCTAATGCCCAACCCGGAGTGCCGACACCAGCACCGACGAACCTCGACGAGGTCCCGGATCGGAGGGCGGCTCGCGGCGCTCGCATTTCTCCGTCCGGAACGACAGGTGCTCCAACTACTTCTTCGACCAGATGGCCTGGGCCATGGCGAGGTCCGGCGGGAACACGGTGACCGGGACGCCCGACTGCCACTGGATGATGGTGAGCCCGGCATCCACGCGGCGGCCCTTGTCGTCGAACTTGATGCGACCACCAGGGTAGAACTTGGACGGGCCGCCGTCCATTGTGCGCAGGGCCTGCGCCACGGCCTCGCGGTCGGCCTTGCCGGCGATCTCCAGCGCGTCCTTGATCACCCACATGTCGGCGTAGGTGGAGATGGCGTTCTGCGTCATCCACGGCTCGTTATATCTCTTCTTGAGCTCGGCCATCAGGTCCTCGTGACCCTTGGAGCCCCAGCTGCCCACCGCGCTCATCACGCCCTGCAGCAGCTCAGGAGCCATGGTGCGCAGCATGTCGGGCTCGGCGATGGCGATGCCGAACGAGATCACCGGCACGCGGCCCTGTCCCATGCCGAACTCGTTCATCTTCTCCAGCACCAGCTTAGCGTCGGAGATGACGGTGGGCAGGAAGAACAGCATGTCGGGCCGGGCCGCGCGCACCTTCTGCACCAGCGGTGTTGCGTCGGCCAGCGGCGGCGTGAAGGTCTCGTCCAGCACCAGCTCGATGCCCAGCTCCTTCAGCAGGTGCTCCTTCATGGGCTTGACGGACGAGATGGATGCGGCGGTGTTGTCGGTGATGATGGCCACCTTCTTCGGGCTGAAGGCGGCCGCGTTTGCAATCTTGACGATCACAGGCAGGGCCTGCTCGGCCTGCGAGCCCGAGGTGGCCGAGGTCTGGAAGATGTACTTGAAGCCGCGCGACGTGATCAGGTCGGAATAGGACAGGGTCAGCATTGGCAGGCCGGCCCGCTCCGTCACCTCCGTTGCGGCGAGCGTGAACGAGCTTAGGTACGATCCTGACGCGGCAACAAGGTCGGGCTCCTGCGCCACCATGCGCTCGGCGGCGTTCTTGGCCTTCTCGGTGGTGTCGCCAGAGTCGAGCAGCACGAGCTTGAGCTTCGCGCCGCCCAGCTTCTTCACACCGCCTTGCGCATTGATGCGGTCGATGGCCATCTCGGCACCCATGCGCATGACTGCGCCCGGCCGGGCGTACAGCCCCGACAGCGGCACGAGCAGGCCGACCTTCACCTCGCTGGGGTTCTGAGCCCGCGCTGGCGGACACACGAGCCCGAGCCCAGCTGTTGCCAACAACGCCACCGCGCCCAGCAGCCTAACCAACGATCGCTTGGACATCATTTTCCTCCTCCCTACGTCCCTGACAACGGCGCCCATCACGGCCGGGTCGCCGGCGGCGGCGTTGGCAGCCTCAACTCTGAGCATAGGCCGCCCACTTCTTGCCGAGGTAGGCCTCGACCACGCGCGGATCGCGCGTCACCGCCTCCGGGCTGCCCTCCATCAGGACCGCGCCACGGTCGAGCACCACGAAGCGGTCGACTAGGCGCACCATGGCCTTCATGGTGTGCTCGATGATGATGATGGTGAGCCCGTCCTGAGCCAGCGAGCGTACCACGCCCACCATCTCGTCGGCCTCGCCGTGGCCGAGGCCAGCCAGCGTCTCGTCGAGCAGCAGGATGCGCGGCTGGCCGGCAAGCGCGCGGGCCAGCTCCATCAGGCGCAGCTCGCGCGTCGTGAGCTCACTGGCCAGGCGGCCAGCGGAATGGGCAAGCCCCACGCGGCCGACGGCGTCGGCGGCCAGTGCCCTCGCCTCGTCGTCGGTTGGCGCATGGATATAGGCGCCGATGAGGACGTTGTCGGCCACCGACATGCGCGCGAACGGGCGCATCACCTGGAACGTGCGGCCCACGCCCGCCGCACACACCTCGTGCGGCCGGCGGCCCACCAGATTGCGACCATCGAGCAGCACCTGGCCGCCATCCGGGAGCAGGAAGCCGTTGAGCAGGTTGAAGATCGTGGTCTTGCCCGCGCCGTTCGGGCCGATAATGCCCAAGATGGTGCCCGCCGGCACGTCGAAGCTCACGTCCCGCACGGCCCTGAGGCCGCCAAAGCTCTTGGATAGGCCGCCGACGGACAATAGAGGGACGGGTGCGGCGGCCGGTGCGTGGGAGTGGGAAGTGGGGAGATGGGGGTGGCTTCGAGCGCGTTGCCCACCCGGCACCCCGCACTCTTCACGCCCCGGTAAATTGGAGGACGCCACACCGTCGGCCAACAGCTTCGGCCAGCGCCGCCAAGCCAAGTCGCGGGCCTTCCAGAAGGCGCCCTCGGGCGCCGCCAGGATGAGAATGACGATGGCGAGGCCGTAGATGACGTTCTGGATGCCTGGGACGAGGTGGCCAAGCTCCGCGTGCAGCGTCTCGGCGGTTGGAATGAGGATCGCTGCGCCGATCACCGGGCCCCAGACGGTGCCAACGCCCCCGAACAGCGTGACGGTGAGCGCCTGGGCGGAGACCAGCATGCCGAATACGGACACCGGCGTCACCACCAGCAGCACCACCGCATAGAAGGCGCCGACCGCGCTCGCCATGGCGCCGCTGAGCGTGATGGCGCGCAGCTTCCATTTGATGGTGTCGATGCCCGCGGCCTGCGCTGCCGCCTCGTTCTGCTTGATGGCAAGCAGCGCCATGCCGAAGCGCGACTGCTCCACCATGCGCGTCACAAACACCATGGTTGTCAGCAAGAACAGGGCCAGGAGCGTGTTGATGCGCTGGTCCGCGAACTGCATGTACGCTGCCGGCGTCTCGCGCTTCATGGGCAGCGTCACCTCCTGGTAGCCGAGCCATTCGAACACGTAGAGCAACGCCAGAGGATAGGCGAGCATGGCGAGCGCAAAATAGACCCCGCGCAGGCGGAAGGTGGGAAAGCCGATGAGCAGGCCCGCGAGCGCGCCGAACGCCGCGGCGGCGGGAATCAGCAGCCACGGCGACAGGTCGAGGTGAATCTGGCCGAGCGCCGTGGTGTAGGCGCCGATACCGAAGAACGCCGCGTGTCCGAAAGAGACGAGGCCGGTGTAGCCCGAGAGCACGTTCCAGGACAGGCCGAAGCTCGCCCACACCAGGACCAGCGTCAGCATGGACTGGTAGTAGGAGTTCGTGACGATGAGCGCGATGGCCGCGTAGCCGGCGGCGAACACGAAGAACGGCGCCAGGGAGCGCAACGCGCGCATCTCATGTCCTCTCCACCGAGCGGCCAAAGAAGCCCTGCGGCATTAGGAAAATGATGAGCAGGAACACCACGAAGATGGCGCTGTTCTGCAGCTGGGTGGGCAGCACCAGGGTGGAGAGCTGCTGCACCAGCCCGATGGTCATGCCCCCCCAGAACGGGCCGATGATGCTGCC
>JAFMSC010000028.1 GCA_017353825.1 Hyphomicrobiaceae bacterium
AGCATGCAGCCGATCAGGGCGAACCCAAGGTTCTTGAGCGATCCCGCCGCGCTAAAGCCGGTCGCCAGGTTGTGGATAAGGTCGAAGTCCATGTTAGCGGCCCCACCAGGCGGGGAACGGCTGCAACAGCCCGTAGACAAAGACGAGGACGCAAAAGGCGCCGAGGCCGGCGGCCAGCAGGAGCGTCTCGAGGAGGTTCACGCCTCGGCGTGCGTAGGCCGCAAGGATCGTCAGCAGCGCAGCCGTGATCGCCAGGCCGACGATGTCGATCAAGTACCCGAAGATGATGATGGCGGTGACAATGACTGCGATCGGGCGCAGCTGGACCGACTCGATGGGCGGCCCTTCGATGACGGCGGCCCTGGCGCCGACGATCACGCCCAGGACGACGATGATCCAGCTGAGAATGACAGGAAAGTAGCCGGGCCCCATGCTCGCGGCACTGCCGAACGTAAGGTCGCGTCCAAAGTAGGCGCCGGCCAGGCCGATGACGATGAAAACGAGCGCCGCGCCCGCGTCTTGCGGGCTCTTGATCCTGAGCATGGCCGTCCTCCCCTGAGCTCCCGGTGAGCGCTTCCTGCTCTCGCGTGCAGGAGGTTGGTTGAAGCGCAATCCGGCCGTCCTGCCGACGGTAATCGACACCCGGGCCAGCGTCCACCGCCAGCCGAGCGGCGCGGCTCTGCCGAGCGGTGACCGGTGGGTCAAGCCCCACGCCGCCACGGGAGCGCTTGCCGTTCGTTCGTCCGCGTTGACACCACCCGAGAGGGACGTGAGAGTGCACCGCAGGGGGCAAATCCGGGGGCCATCTGCGGCCCGCACGGCGACAACCAGCGGGACAGCTTATGAAGTTCTCCTTTTTCCATTTGATGCCGTGGACCGACCTCACCGAGGCGCCGGCGCGGTGGCCCGTCAACAATAGCGGCTTCGACCCCGAGCGCGGGAAGCAGCTCTACGACGGCTACATCGACACCATGGCATTCGCCGAGCAATGCGGTTTCGACTGGGTCGGCTGCAACGAGCACCATTTCAGCCCTTACGGCCTGATGGCCAACTGCAACCTCATTGGCGCCGTGCTCGCCCAGCGCACGAAGAAGGTCCGCCTGGCCATGCTGGGCAACCTGATCCCGCTTCTGAACCCGATCCGCGTGGCAGAGGAGTACGCCATGCTGGACGTGCTCAGCGGCGGGCGCCTGATCGCAGGCATGATCCGCGGGGTACCGCACGAGTACATCGCTTACAACGTGGTGCCTGACGAATCCCGCGGGCGCCTGCGCGAGGCGGCGGCGCTGATCGTGAAGGCCTGGACTGAGCCCGAGCCGTTCGGCTGGGAGGGCGAATTCTATCAGTACCCCTCCGTCTCCATCTGGCCACGACCCCTGCAGCGCCCGCATCCACCCATCCTCATGTCGGCCAGCAACGAGGAGTCGGCTGAGTTCGCCGGCATGCAGCGGGCGATGATGGCCATGACGTTGATCGCCGACCTCAAGGTGGCGCGCCGCTGCATCGACGCCTACCGTGCCTCGGCGCGGGCGCACGGGCTGGAGCCGACACCCGACCATATCGTGCTGGGCTACAACAGCCTCATCGCCGAGACCGACGAGCAGGCGCGCCACTATCTGGGCGAGGGCCAGCGCTACTTCCACCGCATCCTGATGCAGCCGATCCGCGACGCGCAGCGCCTCGTCATACAGAAGTCGCGATTTTTCGGCGAGTCCCATGGACAGCACGGGGAGGGCTTCGTCAACCGGCTATCCATGCTCAAGGAGCGCACGATAAGCGACATGATCGAGGCCGGCTCCGTCCTGTGCGGCAACCCCGAGACCGTGCTCAGACAGATGCGGCGCGTGCGCGACGAGCTTGGCAACGGCCACTTCATTCTCAACATGAAGATCGGCAATATTCCCGATGACGTCGTCCGCCGCAGCATGGAGCTGTTCCGCGATCATGTTCTGCCCGAGGCCAGGAGGCTCTAGGTGCGGACCTGTCGCTGCAGACCTCGACCGCCATCTGCCGGACGACGCGGCGTGGTGGTCGCCTCCCTCTCCGCCGGCGTCATTCCCGCGAAGATGGGACCCACTAGGCAACGCATCAAAGACAAGCGCCTGGCGGAGCCCTGCGCGGACCGCGGCGTCAGCCGCCAGCGCCCGGGCCCTTCTTCATCGGTGACTTGGGTGTCGGCCTTCGCGGGCAGGATGTTGGGGGTGCGGGTGTGCTCAAGCCGGCCCAGCATGTGGCTGCCCCCGTTGCGCATCGGGTTGCGCCAGTAATCGATCGGAACCAGCACATGACCGACATCCTTTTCACCAAACACACCGTCGCGCTGGACAGCGGGCTGGTCACGTACCTGAAGGGCGGGGAGGGGCGGCCGATCCTGCATCTGCACAGCGCCGGTGGGCCACGGGTGTCGCCGGCCATCCGGATGCTGGCGGGGCGGCACGCGTTCTACATGCCTGCCACGCCGGGGTTCAACGCGACGGCGGAGCATCCCACGGTGCGGACGATGGTGGATCTTGCCGAGCTGGCGGCCAAGTTCGCCCGCGCTGTGATCGGCGGGCCTTGCGATGTAATCGCCGAGTCGTTCGGCGGCTGGCAGGCGCTCTGGCTGGCGGTGCGCCACCCCGACCTGGTCGGGCAGTTGGTGCTGCAGGCACCGGCCGGCCTGCGGACCGAGGGGAGCGGCGGCCTTCCTGCCGATCCGGTCGAACGCATGCGCAAGCTCTACGCGCTGCCCGAGCGCGCGCCCAAGGAGACGCGCACGCCGGAGGTGCTGGCGGAGAACCAGCGCCAGCGCGACCGCTACGTCGGCGGCATCAGCCTCGACAAAGCCCTGGAGGCGGCGTTGCCAGGCCTCAAGGCGCGCACGCTGATCGTGTTCGGCACCGCCGACGAGGTGGTGCCCATCGACTGCGCGCGCCGGCTCACCGCCGGCATCCCGCACGCACACCTGAGCTACATCTGGGGCGCCGCGCACGTGCCGGAGTGGGACCAGCCCGATCGCGTCGCCCGCCTCATCGGCGCCTTCCTGGAGCACGGCGAAGCCTTCGTGGTACGCCGGCCGGGAGGGACGTAGGGTGGCTTGGGCCTAGGCTTCACCAGTGCGCCCTGCGCTGGCTCCCCGCACATCATTCCGGCGCGTAGACCACGTCCACAGCGACTTTGAGATCTTGCGAGCCGGCTTTGAACGGGGTGATGAGGCGAACATACCGGACGTGTGGCAGCGGCTTGGCTAGGAGTTGGCCCAACGTGCGCAGTTGGATTCTGCGCAAGTTGGGTTAGCGTTGTCGTTTGTATGTCGCTGACGGCGGTGACACGCTTCAAGCCAGCGGGCGGTTTGGCCATCTCCGCGCGGTTGCGCGCGAAAGCGTCCCTTGCCGTGTTGGCCTTGCTAAACAACCCCACGGACACCTGGGCGATATCCGGCTCCTTCATCGGGCGGTCCGCGGAGACGACGAGGGTCCCTTCTGCCCTATCGATGTCCGCAGCCAAAGCGGTTTGCGCCCGCGACGACACCAGGACGACAACTCAGCTGACCAGCCACACGGGCGCGATGCCCCTCCAAATGCCCATCGACACATCCTCCCGAAGCTTGCCGACGCCGGGGAGGACAACAGCGCCAGCGTGTCCGCATGATGCCCAATTCGCGCCATTCCCAAGATGCTGCTAAGTGGTGTACTAGGAGGCCGCCGCCAGGAAGGGGCCCGTAGCTCAATGGTTAGAGCCGGCGGCTCATAACCGTCTGGTTGCTGGTTCGAATCCAGCCGGGCCCACCAGCCTGACCGCGGCGATGGAGCACGCACTGCCGCCGCCACCCGAGAGAACGCCGCATACCGCTGCCGCAAAGCTATCCTACGACAGGACGTGCCATGGGATCAGACCCGCAGGGTCTGACTCCGCCGAGGGAAGTCGATCTCCATGGCTGAGCCTGGCTTAAAGACTGAGCGGGTGCTGGTCACCGGCGCCGCGGGATTTGTCGGCTTCCACCTCGCCTCGCGGCTACTGGCGGCGGGGGCGGCTGTACACGGGCTCGACAATCTCAACGCCTATTACGATCCGCGCCTCAAGGAGGCGCGGCTGGCCGAGATCGGGGCGCACCCGCGCTTGGCGTTCTCCCGGCTCGATCTCACCGACTACAACGCGCTCAAGATGCTGTTCGCCGAGTTCCGTCCCGAGGCGGTCGTGCACCTGGCGGCGCAGGCGGGCGTACGCTATTCGCTGGTCAATCCGCGTGCCTATGCCAGCGCCAATGTCGACGGATTCCTCTCAGTGCTGGAGGCCTGCCGCGCGCATCCCGTCCGGCACCTCGTCTACGCCTCGTCGAGCTCGGTCTACGGCGCCAACAGCAAGGTGCCCTACCACGAGGACGATCCCGTGCTGGCCCCAGTGTCGCTCTATGCCGCCACCAAGCGCGCAAACGAGCTGATGGCGCAGACTTATGCGCACCTCTACGGCATTCCCTGCTCGGGTGTGCGCTTCTTCACGGTGTACGGGCCTTGGGGCCGCCCCGACATGGCGTACTATTCCTTCACCAAGGCCATCCTGGAAGGGCGCACCATCGACGTGTTCAATCACGGCGAGATGCAGCGCGACTTCACCTACGTCGACGACGTGGTGGAGGCGCTGGTGCGGCTCATCGATCTCCCGCCAGTGATCGGTGCAACCGGCGGCGCACATACCATCTATAACGTCGGCAACCACACACCGATTACGCTCGAACGCTTCATCAGCGTCATCGAGGCCGCCCTGGGGCGCGAGGCCAGCAAGCGCTACCTGCCCATGCAGCCGGGCGAGGTGCTCGCAACCTACGCCGACGTGGAGAGACTGGCGCGCATCACCGGCTTCGCGCCGCGCACGACCATTGAGGAGGGCATCGCCCGCTTCGTGGCCTGGTACCGCACCTATCACCGCTTCTGACCGAGCGATGCATCCCGCGGGAGCGGCGCCACCGCCCCCTGCTCGACGGCCTGAAGACCCTTCGCGGCAGCCCGTGCCTCGGTCGCCAGGATCTGCTCGTACATCTTGGCATCGCGCAGCCAGCGCCCGAAGGCGGAGATGGCGGCGAGGCTCACCCCGTAGATCCCAGCCCGGAACAACCCGCGCTGCAGGTAGTGCTTCAGGAAATAGACGGGCAACGCGAACAGCACGCGCAAGCCCACCTCGGCCCGCGAGCGCCGGCGGGTCTCCGCGGCGCGCACGGTGCTGGCGCGGTTGAGCTTGGCCACCACGTGCGCCAGGTCGCCGAAGGCGTAGTGGAGCAAGGCGCCCGACAGGCGGCCTACCTTCACCCCCGCCGGCAGCTTGAACTGGTCCCAGGCCTTGTGGTCGGGCTGACGCACCACGCGGCGGTCGTAGAGCTTGTGCCGCCGCCGCACCCCGAAATCGTGCCACGGCTCGCCGACTGGCGGCACCGTCACGAGTCGCAGCTCGTAGATGGGCCGCGGCGGCGGCCCGTCGGCAAACAGCGCGCGGATCTCCTCGGCCAGCTCCGGCGAGACAACCTCGTCGGCGTCGAGGTCGAGCAGGAAGTCGTTGCGGCTGTGGTCCTCCGCAACGCGCTTCTGCCGACCATTGCCGAGCCACGGCTGGCGGATGATCCGCGCCCCCATGGCCTCGGCGATGGCCACAGTGGCGTCGGTGGAGCCGCTGTCCACCACGATCACCTCCTCAACGAGGTTGCGCACCGACGCGAGCACCGCGCCGATTTTGCGCTCTTCATTGAGCGTACGGATGTAGCACGAGACAGGTATGGCACGTTCGTCCATCGCGGCGGCTCCATCGCAAACCGCGCCCAACGGCAAACGCAGCACATTTCGGGCGGCAGGCAGCTCAGACGGGCGGCGGTCCGAATATGAGGACCGCATTCAGCCCGCCGAATGCAAACGAGTTCGACATCGTATAGGTCACACGCTGCTCGCGCCCGACGTTGGGCACGTAGTCGAGATCGCAACCCTCGCCCGGCTCGTCGAGGCCGGCCGTCGGCGGCACCCAATTCTCGCGCATGGCCTTAATGCAAGCAACGGCCTCGATGCCGCCGCCGGCCCCCAGAGGGTGCCCGTGCATCGACTTGGTGGAGGAGATGGCGAGCTTATTGGCGTGGGCGCCGAACACCTTCTTGATGGCTTCGGTCTCGTTGATATCATTGATCGCCGTCGCCGTGCCGTGCGCATTGAGATAGTCGATATCGGACGGTGCCAGTTCCGCGTCGTCGAGCGCGATGCGCATCGCCTCGGTGGGCCCCTCAGTGTCGGGGTTGACCATGTCCTTGCTGTCGGCGGTCATGCCAAACCCGACGAGCTCGGCGAGGATCGTCGCCCCGCGCGCCTTGGCGTGCGCAAGGGACTCCAAGACCAGAATCCCGGCACCCTCGCCCAGGACCGTGCCGTTGCGCTTCTTGGCGAACGGAAAAATGCCCTGAGGGGAAAGCACGTGCATGGCCTGCCACGCTCGCATGGTGCCATAGGTAATCACGGCCTCGGCTGCGCCGGTAATGGCCACGTCTACGAGCCCGTGGCGGATAAAGTCGCGGCCGATGCCGATGGCGTGTGCCGCCGTGGAGCAGGCGCTGCACGTCGCGAACACTGGGCCCTTGACCCCGAACTCGATGCCGACGTGCGCGGCTGCCGACGAACCGATGATGCGGATCAGCGTCAGCGGGTTAGTAGCCTTTCTCTTCTTGATGAAGAGGTCGCGATAGGCGTCCTCCACCGCAACCAGTCCAGCACCTCCCGAACCTATTATGCAGGCGGCACGATACGGGTCCTGAAAGGGCGTTTGCAAACCCGACATGGTCACGGCTTCGCCAGCCGCCGCAGCAGCGAACAGGGCATATCGGTCGGCGAACGGGACCACTTTGTCGCGCTTGAAGTCCTTCAACCGCCCCCTGGCGTCGAAGTCCTTGACCTCGGCTGCGATCTGGATCTTGAGGTCCTCGAGCGGGATGCTCAGCGGACCGACACCCACCTGGGCGCGGCGCAGAGCGGCCCAGAACTCCGGCACGGTGTTTCCGATGGGCGTCACGGCTCCCAGCCCCGTAACGACCACGCGCCGCAGTCCGCCCGATCCCGTCATCTAGAGTCTTTCGGCTGCTGGAGCGCCCCGATACGGCGCGCGTGTTGCAGTATCCTTCAGGCCTTGTGGCTTCAGGCCTTGGCCGGAGCCCCGGCCGTCTGCGCGATCAGGCTGCGTACCCGATCCACCACCGAGCCGACGGTCTTGAAATCGGCAGCTTCCTCATTGGCATTGTAGGGGATCTCGATGCCGAAGCTGTCCTCGATATCGAACACGATCATCGCTAGATCGAGCGATTCGATCTTCAGGTCGGTCAGCGCAGTGCTAGGCCCGATATCGTCGCGCGGCTCCTTCATGTGCTTCTTCAGGATCTCGATGATCTTGCTGGCTACTTCGTCCATCTCTCTCTCCCACCCTGCCCAGCTGCCGGGGCATGTCGGGGACCTGATCGGTTAACGATCTATGCTCAATCCAGGCGCGGCCCGGAAGGTTCGCTCAAGCGTGTCCACATATACGCAAAAATCCAAATAGTCCAGCCAAGCCAATGTCTCGCGCTGGGGACATGGTGTGCGTTCCTTGCGTGGACGTTTATGCCCTAGTCCCTATCTGGTCAGGCGTCAAAAAAGCGTGTTCAATGCCGGCCGGGCGAGATTCGAGGTCGCGTGCGGCCGAAACGGCAACATCGTGGCCTGGAACGGGCCGCCGTGCTCACCTCGGGGCGCTCGGTACGCCAGCAGGACACCGCCCAGGAGGACCGCCCAGGAGGACCGCCCAGGAGGACCGCCATGACCGAAACGGCGGAGGCCCAGACGGAAAGAGCGGGGCACGAGGCGTCGCGGTATCCGTGGCTTAACCGATATCCGAGCCAAGTGGACTGGCACCAGCGGTTCAGGGCAGGGCCAGTATCCGCCATGCTGCACGCCGCCGTAGCGCGCCATGGCAACAGGACCTGCACGAGCTTCTTCGGCAAGACGCTCAGCTACCGCGAGATCGGTGCATTGGTGGACCGCACCGCCGCCGGGCTGCAGGCGCTGGGCATCAAGAGGGGCACCAAAGTGGGGCTCCTCATGCCCAACTGCCCCGCGTTCATCGTTTACTATTTTGCCACCCTCAAAGCGGGCGGCACGGTCGTCAACTACAACCCCCTCTATTCGGTCGACGAATTGGCCTTCCAGGTGCGGGACAGCAACACCGAGCTGATGGTGACACTCGACCTCAAGATGCTGTTCGACAAGGTCGAGGCACTCCTGCGCACGGGTGCGTTGAAGCGGGCCATCGTGGCCTCGTTTGCGACCCAACTACCCGCGCCCAAGTCGGTGCTGTTCAAGCTATTCCGGGCCAAGGAGATGGCCCAGCCAGACAGGTCGGCGGTGCGCCGCAACGTCGTTTATGATGCCGACATGCTGGCCGGTGCCGGGGAATTCCGGCAGCCGCCGATCGACCCCGACACCGACATTGCCGTCCTGCAGTACACCGGCGGCACCACCGGCGCGCCCAAGGGGGCAATGTTGAGCCACACCAACGTGACGGTGAACGCCGCCCAGAGCGCGGCGTGGGCGAGCGGCCTCGCCGAGGGCCACGAGCGCGTGCTGGCCGCCCTGCCGCTTTTCCACGCGTTCGCCATGACGACCGTCATGAACTTCGGCCTGCGCCAGGGGGCGGAGATCGTCATTATGCCCCGCTTCATCCTCAACGACGCGATGAAGCTGATCGACCGGACCAAGCCCACCGTGATGCCTGGAGTACCGACCATGTTCATCGCCATGCTCGGCCACCCCAGGCTCGGCAGCTTCGACCTCTCCTCGCTCAAGTACTGCGTGTCCGGCGGCGCGCCCTTGCCGCTCGATGTCAAAGAGCGGTTCGAGGCCGTGACGGGGTGCAAAGTGGTCGAGGGGTACGGCCTCTCTGAGGCAGGTCCGGTGGTAACGTGCAACCCGCCGGACGGCCCCGTGAAGGCCGGCTCCATCGGCCAACCGCTGCCGGGCACCACCGTCTCCCTGCGCGATCTCGCGGACCCGACGAAGGAGGTGGCGTTGGGCGAGAAGGGCGAGATTTGCGTCAAGGGACCGCAGGTGATGATGGGCTACTGGCGGCGCCCTGAGGAGACCGCCAACCAGTTCGTGGGCGACTTCCTGCGCACTGGTGATGTCGCCACCATGGACGAAGAGGGGTTCATCTTCATCGTCGACCGCATCAAGGACTTGATCATCTCCTCGGGCTACAATGTCTATCCCCGCCGCATCGAGGATGCCCTCTACGAGCACCCGGCAGTCGAAGAGGCGACCGTCGTCGGCATCAAAGACAACTACCGCGGCGAGGCGCCCAAGGCATTCGTCAAGCTGCGCGCCGGGGCCAGGGCCACGGTGGACGATCTCAGGAAGCACCTTGAGGGGCGTATCTCCAAGATCGAGATGCCGGCGGAGATCGAGCTGCGCAATACGCTGCCCAAGACCATGATTGGCAAGCTCTCCAAGAAGGAGCTGCGAGCTGAAGAGGAGGCGCGCCGCAGGCAGAAATGAGCTCCGTTTCCCAGAGGCAGCGGGCCGACCCCGGACCGGCGGCGGCAAGCGAGGAGAGCCGGCTTTACACCATCGGCGACCTGGCCGCCGAGCTCGGCGTGACCACCCGTGCCATCCGCTTTTACGAGTCAAAGGGCCTGATCGCGCCGGCGCGGCGCGGTGTGGCACGCGCCTATTCGCGCCGCGACCGCGCCCGCCTCAAGCTGATCCTGCGCGGCAAGAACCTGGGCTTCTCGCTGGAGGCCATCGCCGAGTACCTAAAGCTCTACGATGCCGACCCTGCCCATATCACCCAGACGCAGATGCTGCTCAACGGGGTCGAGGAAGCGATTAAGGACCTGCTGACCAAGCGCGCCGACCTCGATCGCTCGCTGAAGGAGCTCAAGGACATCCGTGCCCAGTGCGTTGCGCATCTGCAAAAAGAAGGCGGGGACCTCGGCTGCGGCTGAGCGAGGCCTCGCCTCGGTGCCTGCCGCACGCATGTGCCGTCAGCGCAAGGCGATCACGCCGGCCGCCGTCGGCCGAAAGCCACAGCCCATCTGCGACGGGGCATTCCTCGCGCGCCCCAAGCCGTGATTGCCCTGTACTGCGCGAGTCACCGGAAGCGGTGCCCGCACTCGGCGCTACCTTGCTCATGGGGCGCCGTTGTACTAATGTGGCAGGTTCCACTGCACTAATGTTCCACGATTCTGAAGGGTGATCCAGTCAGTGTAGAAGGGTGATCTCAGTCAGTGTAATTGTCTTGGCCTTGCCTCCCCAGCCGCCTATCCAGGCTTGAAAGCCAAAGCTCAGGTGGCCTGTAGGAGGCCCTGGCGCCGAATCCCTCCTTACAGCCCCCCTTGAATGAGCCTCCGGGGCCCCTTATGATTAGATTATCAAACTATATGCCAAAGTCAGGCGACCCTTCGAGCGAAGATCTGATCGCCTCCATTGGCGCGGCAGTCATGAGATGGCAGGACGCGGCTGCGCTCTACGATGAGGAGGTGGGCGCACGGCTGGGCCTTTCCCTGACCGAGCGGCAATGCCTTGCCTGCCTCACCCGCGGCCCCCGCCCCGCGCGCGAGATCGCCGAGGCCACGCGCCTTACGCGCGCGGCGATCACGACGCTGGTCGACCGCCTGGAGGAGCGCGGGCTGGTGCGCCGCACGCCGGACACCGCCGACCGCCGGCAGGTGCTCGTCTCCATAACGCCCAAGGCGCGGCGCCAGACCGCACAGTATTACGGGCCGATCGCGGCCGCGGGCGCGGTGTTCCTCGCGGGCTTCTCGCGCGCGGAGCTCGCCGCAATCCGAAAGTTCGTCGACGGTGCCCTGGAGTTGCAGCAGGGCCAGATCGCACGGCTGGAGCGCGACCGCTGAGGAGGTGGCGTGCGGTCCGTCGGGCTGGAAAGCACGCGCGCCCGAGGTGCCTGCGAGCTCAGTTGTCGCCTCTGGCGGTCTCAGCGAAATAGGCCATGGCGGCGGCGACGCCGGCCGGCTTGTGCGGCACCCCGACAAGGCGCAAGGCCATCTCCACGCCAGCGAGCGTAGCGATGATGGTGAGGTCATTGGTGTCACCCAGGTGGCCGATGCGGAACACCTTGCCAGCGACCTTTGACAGGCCGGTGCCCAGCGACACGTCGAATTTGTCGAGTGCGGCGGCGCGCAGCACGTCAGCGTTGTGCCCGTCGGGCATGAGCACGGCGGTGAGGGTGGAGGAGTAGTATTTCGGGTCCCGGCAGAGGATTTCGAGGCTCCAGGCCCTGATGGCGCGGCGCACGGCTTCGGCGTGGCGCTCGTGGCGGGCGAAGACGCGGTCGAGACCCTCCTCGTGCAGCATCTCGATGGCCTCGGCCAGCCCGTAGAGCAGGTTGGTGGCCGGCGTGTAAGGGAAGAAGCCGTCCTTGTTGGCCGCCAGCATCTCCTTCCAGCCGAAGTAGGACTTGGGCAGCCGCGCCGCCTTGGCCGCGGCCAGTGCTTTGTCGCTGATCGCATTGAATCCCAGCCCTGGCGGCAACATCAGGCCCTTCTGCGAACCGCCAACGGTGACATCCACGCCCCACTCGTCGTGACGGTAGTCGATGGAGGCGAGTGAGGAGATGGTGTCCACCATCAGCAGCGCCGGATGCCGCGCCGCATCCATGGCCCGGCGCACCTCGTCAATGCGCGAGGTGGCCCCGGTGGAGGTCTCGTTGTGCACCACGCACACGGCCTTCACGGTGTGAGCCTTGTCTTCGCTCAACCGCGCCTCGATGGCGGCGGCATCGGCGCCGCTGCGCCAATCCGAGGCGATGAACTCCGGCTGCAGCCCCAGCTTGACGGCGATGTTCTTCCATAGCGTGGCGAAGTGCCCCGTCTCGTACATGAGCACCTTGTCGCCGGGCGAGAGCGTATTGAGCAGCGCGGCCTCCCACGCACCGGTGCCCGAGGAGGGGTAGATCACCACCGGGCTGGCGGTCTTGAAGATGGTGCGGATGCCGGAGAGCACCCTGAGGCTCAGCCGCTTGAACTCCGGTCCCCGATGATCGATCACCGGCATGTCCATGGCCCGCAAGATGCGATCCGGCACCGGCGTGGGGCCGGGTATCTGCAGAAAATGGCGGCCTGCGCGGCGCGGGGCGTTGGACATCAGGGCGTCTCCATTGACCTCGATACCAATACCATCAATCACGTGAAGCAACAGTGCGCCGTTTGCGCCGGCCGGTGCATTGCGCGGCCTCGTCGCGTCAACACGGGGCGTTGAGCGTCATGCCGTCACGGAACAAGCCGACCAAAGCTTTGATCGGTTCACTTGTGCTCTACTGCTCTACGTCGGCGCGCAAACTTCGCATCCGCGATCCCTTGCGTCACGCACGCTCGATCGGCAAAACCACAAGATGCCTGAAGCAAGCAAACCACATCCCCTCTCCCACCGCCTCGCCGGGCGCCTGCGCAAGGCGCTGCGGGGCGAGGTGCTGTTCGACCGGTTCAGCCGCGGGCGGTACTCGACCGACGCATCGCACTACCAGATCGAACCGGTGGGCGTGGTGGTGCCCAGGTCGGACGATGACGTGCGGGCGGCGCTCCACATTGCGCGTGAGGAGGGCGTGCCGCTGCTTCCACGCGGCGCAGGCACCTCGCAGTCGGGGCAGACGGTGGGGCGGGCGCTGGTGGTCGACTTCTCCAAGTACCTGAAGCGGGTTGTGGCGCTCGATACCGAGGCGCGCACGTGCGCGGTCGAGCCTGGTATCGTGCTCGACGACCTGAACCGGCAGCTCAGGGCGTCGGGGCTGTGGTTCCCCGTCGACGTGTCCACTGCCAGCCGCGCCACCATCGGCGGCATGGCCGGCAACAACTCGTGCGGCACGCGCTCCATCCGCTACGGCATCATGCGCGACAATGTGCTGGCTATCGACGCCATCCTGGCCGACGGCACCGAAGCGCGCTTCGGCGAGGTGGGGCACAACCTGGACCTCGCTCTCCCCACGCCGCGCCAATCCCTCTACGACTCTGATGAGCGCGGGGTGAGGGGCAGCGGCACCCTCCGGCCGAGCCTCGGGCCGCCCCTCACCCTAGCCCCCTCTCGGCAAGCGGGGAGAGGCCATGCGCGCGGTGCGATTGGCGAGGGCGAGACCATCATCGGGCTCATCCGCGACCTCATCGCGCTGGGGCGGCGTGAGGCGGCGCATATCGCGCACGCCTTCCCGGAGGTGTCGCGGCGCGTGGGCGGGTATCTGATCGACGCGCTGGTGCCGGGGGCGGGGCCCGTGAACCTGGCGAGCCTGCTATGCGGCTCGGAGGGGACGCTAGCTCTCTCGCGCCGGATCGAGCTCAAGCTCTCGCCGCTGGCCAGGAACAAGGCGCTGGGCATCTGCCACTTTGCCACCTTCCGCAAGGCCATGGAGGCCACGCAGCGCATCGTGACGCTGGAGCCGGTGGCGGTGGAGGTGGTGGACCGCACGTTGATCGAGCTCGCCCGCGACATCGCCATGTTCCGCCCCGTGATGGACGCCTACGTGCGCGGCGATCCCGATGCCCTGCTGCTCGTGGAGTTCGCCGAAGACGACCAGATCGAGAACGAGCGCCGGCTCGACCGGCTCGATGAGCTGATGGGCGATCTGGGCCACCCGCGGAGTGTGGTGAAGGTGCCGGATGCGGACAGCCAGAAGGCGGTGTGGGAGGTGCGCGCCGCGGGCCTCAACATTATGATGTCGATGAAGAGCGAGGGGAAGCCCGTGTCCTTTATCGAGGACTGCGCAGTGCCGCTGGAGCACCTCGCCGACTACACCGAGCGACTCACCGCCATCTTCGCCAAGCACGGCACACGCGGGACCTTCTACGCTCACGCGTCGGTGGGCTGCCTGCACGTGCGACCCGTGCTCAATCTCAAGCTGGAGCAGGACGCCCGCACCATGCGTGCGATCGCCGAGGAGGCATTCGCGATGGTGCGCGCCTACAAGGGATCGCACTCGGGCGAGCACGGCGACGGCCTGGTGCGCTCCGAGTTCCATGAGAAAATGTATGGCGCCAAGACGGTGCGTCTGTTCGAGGAGGTGAAGGACCGCTTCGACCCAGGCGGCGTCCTGAACCCCGGCAAGATCGTGCGCGCGCCCCGCATGGATGACCGCAGCCTGTTCCGCTTCAAGCCGGACTACCGGCTCCCCGAGATGAAGGCGGCATTGGACTGGTCGGGCTACGTTGGAACCGGCGGCGGGTTCCAGGGCGCCGTTGAGATGTGCAACAACAACGGCGAGTGCCGAAAGCAGGCCTCCGGGGTCATGTGCCCGTCGTTCCGCATCACCGGCAACGAGCGCGACGTGACGCGGGGTCGGGCAAATTCCTTGCGCCTTGCGATTTCCGGCCAACTGGGACCCGACGCGCTCGCCTCGGGCGACATGCTGGAGACCATGAAGCTGTGCGTGTCATGTAAGGGCTGCCGGCGTGAGTGCCCCACCGGGGTTGACATGGCCAAAATGAAAATCGAGGTGCTTGCCGCCGCCAATGCCCGCCACGGCCTCTCGCTGCGCGACCAGCTTATCGCCCATCTACCCCGCTATGCGCCCTACGCGGCGCGCCTGGCTCCGCTCCTGAACGCCCGCGACGCCATTCCCGGGGCGGCGTGGCTTTTGGAGTGTGTGGCCGGCCTTTCGGCCAAGCGGACCCTACCAAAGTGGAATGCCAGGCCCTTCCACCTGCCGCGCGCGGTTCCATCCCGCCGCTTGCGGCGCGAGGGAGGCCGTGAGGTCGTGCTTTTCGCGGATACCTTTAACCGCTACTTCGAGCCGGAGAACCTGGAGGCGGCCGTGGAGGTGCTCTCCTGGCTTGGTTACCGCGTCGCAGGGCTGCAGCCAGCGGCTGGCAATGGTAGTCGGCCCCTGTGTTGCGGGCGCACCTTCCTGTCCGCCGGGCTGGTGGAACAGGCGCGCACCGAGGCGCGGCGGTTCATCGCCGCCGCCCGCCAGCACGTGGAGCGCGGCGTGCCCATCGTCGGCCTGGAGCCGTCCTGCCTCCTGACGCTGCGCGACGAGTTCGTATCCCTGCTGCCAGGCGGCGAGACCAACCAGCTGGCCGCGCGGGCCCTGTTGTTTGAGGAGTTCCTCGCCCGCGAAGCTCGCGCGGGCCACCTTCCAGTGCAGATTGCGATGTGCGATGCGGCCGTGTTGCTGCACGGCCATTGCCACCAGAAAGCGTTTGACGCCATGGATGCCACGCGCGCCGCACTCGCACTTGTGAGGGGGCTCCGCGTCGATACCGTCGAGTCGAGCTGCTGTGGCATGGCCGGCGCCTTCGGTTATGCGGCCGACACCTACGATGTGTCCATGGCAATGGGCGAGATTTCGCTGCTTCCGGCGTGTCGCGGTGCCGCGCCCGAGGCCATCATCGCTGCCGACGGATTCTCGTGCCGGCACCAGATCGAGCACGGCGCTGGTCGCCCGGCACGGCATGTGGTCCGGGTCCTGCGGGACGCCATGGCTGGTGCCGTGCGGGATTGATCGTCGCAGGCTCCCATACCCGCATGCGGGAGCGGTGGACGCTGCGGCATCGGGCAGGTTAGGCTCAGGGCCAGCTCGATCGTCCCAATAACCACAAAGCTTGCTTCGTCGCGCGTAGCGCTCGATAGCCGACGATCGGGAGGGAGGAACGATGTCGCAAGCCCCACAGACTGGCTCGCGCGGCCCGGTGAAGTCGCCGCTCGATCTTGCCGGCGGACTGTTTCTGTTAGCGCTTGCGGTGATCGGGTTCGCGGGCGCTTACAACCTGCCAACCGGGACGCTATCGGGCATCGGCTCTGGGCTCCTGCCCAAGACGCTGGCCCTGCTGATCGCAGCCTTCGGCCTGCTGCTCATCGTTCATGCCTTCCTATACGAAGGGGACCATCTGGAGCAATGGCACCTGCGCGGACCGCTGTACGTACTGGGCGGAGTGGTCGTGTTCGCGCTCCTGATCCGCGGCTCGACGCTTACCTTCGGCGGTATCTTCGGCGTACCGGTGCTGGCGACGGTCAAGGTGCCGGGCCTCGGGCTGATCGTGGCCGGGCCGCTCGCCGTCATCGTCTCGGCATTTGCCGACCGAACCACGAGACCCGTTGAAATCGTCGTCTATTCGCTGGTCATAACCCTGCTCAGCGGCCTCCTGTTCAAGGAGTTCCTCAACCTGCCCATACCATTTGATCCCGTGGGGTTGGTCCCCGCGTCGATCGACAACGCTTACGCAGAGGTGAGGTCGGCGATCCTGCACGGGCTCGCCACCTTCAAGAACCTGTTCACATTCTAAAGGGGCGGCCGCCGTGTTCGATTTCGTTGCCAACCTGGTCGGGAATTTGGCCCTGGGGATGAGCGTTGCGCTCTCCGTCAAGAACGTCTTCCTGTGCTTCGTCGGCTGCATGATCGGCACCCTGATCGGCGTGCTACCCGGCGTGGGCCCGATTGCGACCATCACCATGCTGCTGCCGATCACCTTTGGCATCGACCCCACCGGCGCCCTGATCATGCTGGCCGGTATCTATTATGGCGCACAGTACGGCGGCTCGACCACGTCCATTCTCGTCAACATCCCAGGCGAGGCCACGTCGGTGGTGACGTGTCTCGACGGCCACCAGATGGCTAAACAGGGGAGGGCCGGTGTCGCGCTGGGCATTGCCGCCATCGGCTCGTTCATTGCCGGCTGCGTCTCCACCGTCATCATTGCGGCGCTGGCCGCGCCGCTCACATCGATGGCGCTCCTGTTCGGCCCGGCCGACTACTTTTCGCTCATGGTGCTCGGCCTGATGTTCGCGGTGGTGCTGGCCCGCGGCTCGGTGCCGAAGGCGGTGGCCATAATCCTAGTCGGAATCCTCCTTTCGACCGTCGGCACCGACCTGGAGAGCGGCGAGGAGCGCCTCACCTTCGGCTGGACGGAGATCTCGGACGGCCTTGACGTTGCGGTCATCGCCATGGGCATGTTCGGGTTCGCCGAGATCCTGCGCAACCTGGAGACCACCCAGGCCCGCGATATCGTGCGGGGAACCATCGGCAACCTGTTGCCCAACCGCAAGGATTTCGGGCAGTCCGCCGGTCCAATCGTGCGGGGCACGCTGGTCGGATCGTTGCTGGGCCTCCTTCCCGGTAACGGCGCCGTGCTCGGTCCGTTCGCGTCCTACACACTGGAGAAGAAGCTTGCCGAGGACCCCTCGCGCTTCGGCCGCGGTGCAATCGAGGGCGTGGCGGGACCCGAGTCCGCCAACAACGCCGGCGCCCAGACTGCGTTTATCCCTTTGCTCACGCTGGGCATCCCGCCCAACGCGGTGATGGCGCTGATGGTTGGGGCCATGACCATCCATGGCATCGTGCCAGGCCCACAGATCATGACCAAGCAGCCCAACCTGTTCTGGGGCATGATCGCCTCAATGTGGATCGGTAACCTGATGCTGCTCGTTATCAACCTGCCGCTCATCGGGCTGTGGGTGCGGCTCCTGAAGGTGCCCTACCGCCTGTTGTTCCCGTCTATCATCTTGATGTGCTGCATCGGCATCTATTCGGTCAACAACTCGCCCACCGATGTGATCATGACCGCGGGCTTCGGCCTGTTCGGCTATGCGGTGTCCAAGTACGGGTTCGAGCCGGCCCCCCTGCTGCTGGCCTTCGTGCTCGGGCGGCTGATGGAGGAGAAGCTGCGCCAGGCACTGGTGATCTCGCGCGGCAGCTTCTGGACATTCGTCGACAGGCCGCTGAGCGCGGGTCTGCTCCTGCTGTCGTTGGTGCTGGTGACCATCGCCATTCTGCCCTCCATCCGCAGGGGCCGCGAGGAGGTGTTCGCGGAGGCCGATTGAGGCACGCAACCCTCGCGGACACAAAGCCCCTGCAGGGGCGAGGCTTGCGGGACGACAGGTGACATGAAGATGGGCCGCTCCGGGGAGCGGCCCGGTCCGCAAAACAAAGTTGACAGGCTTACGCGGAACCAAACTCTTGGCTCGCGGGCGCCCGAGCATGTGGCGCCACACGATCAATTTGGCGCAGCCGAACGGTGGAGCTCAGGACCAGACACGCGGCGTGCAAGGCAAGCGCCAGTTCGATGAAAGAGCCCGTCGAAGTTGGGGCGCTCGGCATCGAATTGCCAGAAAGCTGTTGCCGACCGGATTGCCGTGATTCGAGGCAGATCGGCTATCGCCTACAGAATGAGCGATAGATAATGGCGGTCGCTTGTGGCGGCGCCGCAACTCTGACGCATGAACGCCACCCCTCAGCCAAATTTGCCAGCGTTTACGCTTTAGAGATGGATTGGAAGTTCGTCAGCCCAACTTCGGGGGATTCGGGTTGAGTATCCGGAATCGCTGGCAAGGTTCTTGATGGGCAACAAGTTGGGTTCAATCGGGCGGCTCAGGGTGGAGGGCGCAAATCGGTCGGCCCAGATGCAGGGACCGCCGACCCATCGGAGAGAACCGGGGGTTACGGCCTTCGGCCGATAACCCCGGTCCTACGCCGCCTCCGCGGCCTGCAGCGTGTTCTGCAGGAGGCAGGCTATGGTCATCGGGCCGACGCCGCCCGGAACTGGCGTGATAGCGCCCGCTACGGCCTTGACCTCTTCAAAGGCCACGTCGCCCACCAGCCGCCCCTTGCCGCCCGCCCCTGCCACGCGCTGGATGCCCACATCGATGACGATGGCGCCCGGCTTGATCCAGTCGCCGCGGACCATCTCCGCCCGTCCCACCGCGACGACCAGCAGGTCTGCGCGGCGTGCCACCAAGGGCAGGTCGCGGGTCCGCGAGTGGGCGATGGTGACGGTGCAGTTGGCGCTGAGCAGCAGCTGGGCCATCGGCTTGCCCACGATGTTGGAGCGGCCGATCACCACCGCCTCGAGACCTCCCAAGTCGGCCTGCACCGAGCTGGCGAGGATCAGGCAGCCGGTGGGCGTGCACGGCGCGAGCGCCTTCGCGCCGGAGGCGACCCGTCCGACGTTAACCGGGTGGAAGCCATCCACGTCCTTGGCCGGGTCGATGGCCTCGATCACCCTGACTGGGTCGATGTGCTTTGGCAGGGGCAGCTGTACCAGGATGCCGTTCACGTCGCTGCGGGCGTTGAGATCGGCGATCAGCACCAGCAGGTCGGCCTCGCTGGTGGAAGCCGGCAACCGGTGCTCGAAGGAACCCATACCCACCTCGCGCGTGGAGCGGGCCTTGTTGCGCACATAGACCTCGCTGGCCGGGTCGTTGCCCACCAGCACCACGGCGAGGCCCGGCGCGGGGCGACCCCTGGCCACGCGCTCCGCCACCTTGGCCGCAACCTCGCGGCGCACCTGGGCGGCGATCTCTTTGCCGTCGATGATGCTGGCGCCTGCCATGTCGTGCCCCCGTCCTCCCCCACCTCAACTCAAGGCGCCCACGCGAGCGGCCAGCAAAGCCTCAAGCGCACCGGGCTCGCCGCCGATCTGAAGCGTCTTGACCCGCGACTTGTGACCGCGCGCCACCGCCACCCGGCCGGCCGGCAG
>JAFMSC010000544.1 GCA_017353825.1 Hyphomicrobiaceae bacterium
TCCATGCACACCCCGGTCAGCGCTTACCGGCCGCAGCCGCGACCTCGGCGGCGAAGTCGGTATCCTTCTTGTCGATCCCCTCGCCCAGGGCGTAGCGCACGAACTTGGTGATCTTGATCGGCCCGCCCGCCACCTTCTCGGCACCCTTGAGCACCTCTTCGACGCTGGCTTTGCCGTCGCCGCTGGGACCCAGGAACGTCTGCTGCAGCAGCACCACCCGCTGGAAGAACTCCTTTCTGAGGCGCCCCTCGGCCATCTTGGCCGCGATCTCGGGCGGCTTGCCGGAGGCGTTCGCCTGCTCGATGTAAATGGCGCGCTCACGCTCAATGAGAGCAGGATCGAGCTCGTCGGCACTGATCGCAGCCGGGCTCGCCGCCGCAATGTGCATGGCAAGCTGGCGCCCGAACTGGGAGAGCTCCGCCGGCTTACCCTTGCTCTTGAGCGATACCAGCACACCCACCTTGCCAAGCCCGTCGGCGACCTTGTTGTGAAGGTATTCGCAGACCACCCCGTCGCTGGCCGACACCCGCGCCGTGCGCCGCACGCCCATGTTCTCACCGATGGTTGCCACCAGCTCCTTGACGTGCTCCTCGACGGTCATCGTCTTGCCCGGATACGTCATGGCCAAGAGCTTCTTCAGGTCACCGCCGGCAGCGAGGGCCAGCCCCGTGACGGTCCGCACCATGTCCTGGAAGCGGTCGTTGCGGGCGACGAAGTCGGTCTCCGAGTTCACCTCAACGATGGCTCCGGCCTTGTCCCGCACGGTGACGCCAATGAGCCCTTCGGCCGCTACGCGGTCGGCCTTCTGGGACGCCCGCGACAGGCCCTTTTTGCGCAGCCAATCGACCGCCTGTCCCATGTCGCCCTTGGTTTGCGTAAGGGCGGTCTTGCAATCCATCATGCCCGCGCCGGTCTTGTCGCGCAGGGCCTTCACCAAGCTGGCCGTGACTTCCGCCATAGCTGTCCTCGTTTCTTTCGGCGGGTCGCCTCGGGTGGGTCCCCGGCAACAGCCCGGCGAAGACCACCGCCGACGAACGCTCACCGTTGTGTGCTTGGGTCTCGCCGCCGCTCGACCCAACCTTCCACGCCCAAAGACCCCCTCAGGCGGCCTGCGACTCGGTCAACCTCTTGGCGGCGCCGATCCAGTCCTCCTGCATGATCCGTCCCTTGAGCTTGAGGGCGCGATCGAGCGCCTCGGCCATCTCTTGATCGAGATCGGCGATCTGCCAGAAGTGGAACACGCCGAGGTCGTTGAGGCGCTGCTCCAGCTTGTTGCTCACGTTCGGCAGCCGCTTCAGGTCGTCGGCCTCGCCGCGCGGCGCTTCGATGCCCTTGAAGGTGGGCAGGTTGGCAACTTGCTCCTCGGGTGGGGCCTCGGCCGCGCCGATGTCCACACCGGCCTCGACCTGGCTGCGCTCCAGCCCGTCGATAGCGGCGCGGGCCACCAGATCGCAGTAGAGCGTGATCGCCCGGCCCGCGTCGTCGTTGCCCGGAATCGGGAAGTCGATGCCGTCCGGGTCACAGTTCGTATCAACGACCGCCACGATCGGAATACTGAGCCGCTTGGCCTCGGCAATGGCAATCTCTTCCTTGTTGGTATCGATCACGAACAGGAGGTCGGGCAGGCCGCCCATGTCCTTGATGCCGCCCAGCGACTTGTTGAGGCTGTTGCGGGCGCGGGTGAGCTGCAGCATTTCCTTCTTGGTACGGCCGCGGCCCTCCCCGGCTAGGGTCTCGTCCAGCTGCTTCAGGCGGCGGATGGACTGCGAGATGGTCTTCCAGTTGGTCAGCGTGCCACCGAGCCAGCGGTGGTTGATGTAGTATTGCGCCGAGCGTTTGGCGGACTCGGCGATGGCCTCGGAGGCCTGGCGCTTGGTACCGACGAACAGCACACGCCCGCGCTGGGCCACTACGTCGCTTACTTTCACCAGCGCCTGGTGCAGCAGCGGCACGGTCTGGGCGAGGTCGATGATGTGGATATTGTTGCGTGCCCCGAAGATATAGGGCGCCATCTTCGGGTTCCAGCGGTGGCTCTGATGGCCAAAATGCACGCCAGCCTCGAGCAGCTGACGCATGTTGTATGCGGGAAGCATGCGAGTTCCTGTTCCGGTTCGATCCTCCGCGGAGCGCTTCGAGACCGGTTCCCCGGCCCACCGGAGCACCGGACGAGGCATACTCCCCGCCGGCGCCATGGCTCCGCGTGCGTGATGGCCAGCTGTCTAGCCGCTGCACCGCAAATGCACAAGGGGCGAAACGGCTGTTGATGCCGGCAAGCTCGACAGCGCGGGATCCCCCTCGCGGATTTCGGGCTCCGCCCTTTCCCTAAGTCCTGGTTCCCGGATCATCGCGATGGCGCAATGAGAGGCTCACAGAGAGGCGCACAGACCGGCCTTTGCCGACCCCTCAACCTCCCCCGCCGCCCCGCTTCTTCCCGGTCTGGCGCGCCTTGCGGGCGGCGTAGCGGGCGTCGCGCGCGGCCTTGCGCTCGGCCGCCTCGGCAGCGTCGCGGATCACCTTTTCGACGGCTTCGCGGCGCTCGCGCGCCTCACGCTC
>JAFMSC010000187.1 GCA_017353825.1 Hyphomicrobiaceae bacterium
CGCGCTCGCGGCCAGCGCCGCGGCCATGAGCCTCGGCGTGCCGCCCGCGCAGGTGGCAGCGGCGCTGGCCACGTTCCCGGGCCTGCCGCACCGTCTGGAGGAGATCGGCCGGGTCGGGCACACCCTCTTCATTAACGACAGCAAGGCCACCAACGCCGACAGCGCCGCCACCGCACTCGCCGCCTTCGAGCGCGACGTGTTCTGGATCCTCGGCGGGCGCCCCAAGGCCGGCGGCATCACGTCGCTCACGGAGTTCTTCCCGCGCGTTGCCAAGGCCTACCTGATCGGCGAGGCGACCGAGGAGTTCGCCGCCACCCTCGACGGCCGCGTCCCCTTCGAGCGCTGTAGCAGGCTAGACCCCGCCGTGAAGAGAGCGGCGGCGGATGCCGCGGCCAGCGGCGCCCGCGAGCCCGTCGTGCTCTTGTCTCCCGCGTGCGCCTCGTTTGACCACTATCGCAACTTCGAGGTGCGCGGCGATGCCTTCCGCACGCTGGTCGCCGCCCTGCCCGGCATCGAGCTGCGAGCGCGCAAGCCATGACGGCTCGGGATTGGCCCTTAGCCCGGATGAAGCAGCGCTGGTCGATGGAGCGCATCCTCAACCCCAACATCGTGTCCGCAGCGGTGGGCACTGAGGTCACCCTTCACCCCCGGGCGGCGCGTTCCAGGACGCACGCGCTCGCAGCGGCGAGCGTCATCGAGGACCTATCCGCGATGAGAGGTGAACCCGGTTCCCGCCTTCGCGGGAATGGCGCCGGTGGCGCAGCCGAGTCCCACCACGGGCGCGAGCTTGTATCGAGCGTCAGGGTTCGCGCGAGTTATTGCCCATGACCCTTTCTCGGGCGGAGAGGAGCGTGCTGACCGACTGGTGGTTCACGGTCGATCGCATGCTGCTGGCGGCGATCCTGGCGATCGCCGGCGCGGCGGTCATCCTGTCGCTGGCGGCCAGCCCGGCGATCGCCATCAGGCGCGGGCTGCCCACCTACTATTTCGTCGAGCGGCAGCTCGTGTTTATCGCCGCGGGAGTCGCGCTGATGCTCGCGGTGTCGCTGCTCTCCCCGGCCAGCGTACGCAGGCTCGCGCTCGCCGTGCTCGCCACCTGCCTCGTGGGCATGGTGGTCGTGCTGGTCAGCGGGACCGAGATCAACGGCGCCCGCCGCTGGCTCTACGTCTTCAGTCACTCGCTGCAGCCCTCCGAGTTCATCAAACCCGCCTTTGTCGTGCTCTGCGCCTGGCTGCTGGCCGAGCGCCAGCGCCGGCCCGACATGCCGGCGCTGGCGCTGGCGTTCGCGCTCTATCTCGCGCTGGCCGGTCTGTTGGTGCTGCAGCCCGACGTGGGGCAAGCGCTGCTCGTCAGCCTGGTGTGGTGCGCGCTGTTCTTCCTCGCCGGCGGGCCCGTGACCTGGTTCCTCGGCTTCATGGCGATGCTGTCGTCCGCATTCACCACGGCTTATTACACGGTCGGCTATGTGCGGCTCCGCGTCGACAGGTTCTTCAGTCCCGGTGGCGGGAGCTATCAGATGAGCCGCGCACGGCAGTCCTTCATCGAGGGCGGACTGTTCGGGCGTGGGCCGGGCGAGGGCACCATCAAAGACGTCCTGCCCGACGCCTATAACGACTTCATATACGCGGTGATCGCGGAGGAGTACGGCGTGCTGATCTGCATGGTGCTGTTGGGCATGTTCGCCCTGGTGGTGGTGCGCGTGTTCGCCCGGCAGATAGGCGAGAGCGACGACTTCGTCCGCCTCGGGGCGATGGGCCTTGCGCTGCTGTTTGGGCTGCAGGCGCTCGTCAATATGGCGGTCAACACCGGGCTGTTGCCCACCAAGGGCATGACGCTGCCCTTCATCTCCATCGGCGGCTCGTCCACCCTGGCCGTCAGCCTGGGGCTCGGCATGCTGCTGGCGCTGAGCCGGCGCAGGGCCGGCCACACCAAAAGGCCGGCATTCCTACCCATCCCCGCCCGCCCCGAAACCGTCTGAGATTAGGATCGGCGCCTTTGATGCCTCGTTCGGTCATGCTCGCAGCCGGTGGGACCGGCGGCCACCTGTTCCCGGCGCTCGCCCTGGCGCAGGAGCTCGTACGGCGCGGCGTGGCCGTCGACCTCGTGACGGACGTGCGCGCCGACCGCTACGAACGAGGCTTCCCCGCGCGCCAGGTCTATCGGGTGCCGTCCGCCAGCCCGACTGGCAAGTCGCCCCTGACACTGGCGCGGGCGGTGTGGTCGTTGTCGCGTGGCATACTCGCCTCGCTGCGGCTGCTGCGCCGGGTCAGGCCGGGCGCGGTCGTAGGCTTCGGGGGCTACCCGTGCTTTCCGCCGTTGGTGGCAGCGCGGCTCTTGGGCGTGCCCACCGCGCTGCACGAGCAGAATGCGGTGCTGGGACGCGCCAACCGGTCGCTCGCGCGGCACGTCACCGCCATCGCCACCTCGTTCGAGCACACCAGGTTCCTCGACAGACGCACGCAAGGCAAAGTGCGGGTGACGGGCAACCCGGTGCGCGACATGGTCGTCGACTGGGCGGCACTCCCCTACCAACTGCCCTCCGAGGGCGGGCCCTATTCCATCGTCGTGTTCGGCGGCAGCCAGGGTGCCCGCTTCTTCGCCGATGCCATGCTCGAGACCGTCGCGCTGCTCCCGGCCTGGCTGCGTGCACGTCTCTTTGTGGTGCAGCAGTGCCGCGAGGAGGACCTGGAGCGCGTGCGGGAGGCCTACCAGGCGGCGGGCGTAGGTGCCAATCTCGCCGCATTCTTCCTCGACCTTCCGGAGGAGTTGGCCAAGGCACACTTGGTGATGGCGCGCGCCGGCGCCTCGACCGTGGCGGAGCTCACCGTCATCGGCCGCCCGGCCATCCTGGTGCCGCTGCCGCACGCCATCGACAACGATCAGCTGCAGAACGCGCTGCGGTTCGCCGATGCCGGCGCCGGCTGGTGCCTTGAACAGAAGAACTACACCCCCGAGTTTCTCGCCGAGGCGGTTACCGATCTGCTTACGTCTCCGGATAAGCTGAGCCAAGCCGCCGCGGCGGCCAAGGCGCTCGGGCGTCCCCGGGCAGTAACCCATCTCGCCGATCTCGTCGAAGAGCTGGTAGGCCGCAGCGCGGGAAGCGCGTAACATCGCGCCCAACCAAGAAACGGCGCCTCGGCTTGCTCTGGCGCCAGCGAGGGAAGTCTCAAGCCATGCAAATGCCGGCCGACATGGGCCCCGTGCATATCCTCGGCATCGGTGGCATCGGCATGAGCGCGATCGCCGAGATCCTGCACTCCAGAGGCTACATCGTGCAGGGCAGCGATCAGAAGGAGTCGGGCAATGTCAAGCGTCTACGCGCCAAGGGCATTCGGGTGTTCGTGGGCCACGACGCGGTGAACCTCGTGGGCGCCCGCTACGTCGTGATCTCCAGCGCGGTCAAGGCCGGCAACCCGGAGCTCGAGGCGGCCAGGTCCAAGGGTCTGCCCATCATCCGCCGCGCCGAGATGCTGGCCGAGCTGATGCGGCTCTACGCGACAGTCTCCGTCACCGGCACCCACGGCAAGACCACCACCACTTCGCTGATCGCTCACACGTTCACGGCCGGCGGGCTCGACCCGACCGTGATCACCGGCGGCATCATCAACGAGTGGGGCTCCAACGCGCGCCGCGGCGAAGGCCCATGGATGATCGTGGAGGCCGACGAGTCGGACGGCACCTTCGTCAAGATCCCCACCCAGATCGGTGTCGTCACCAACGTCGACCCCGAGCACCTCGACTACTTCGAGAGTATCGAGAACATGCACCGTGCCTACGAGGCGTTCCTGCGCGGCATCCCGTTCTACGGCCTCATCGTCGCCTGCATCGACCACCCCGTGGTCGGCCGGCTGATCGAACGCCTGAAGCTGAGGCGCGATGGGCGCCGGCTCGTGACCTACGGCACCACGCCGGGCGCGGACCTGGTGCTCAAGTCCGCGCATGCGGAAGGCGGCATGACCCTGTTCGACGCCCAACTCAGTGCCCGCGTACGCGGCGGGCAGCGCGCCTTGCACGGCTGGAGCATCCCGCTGGCGGGCACCCACAACGCGCTCAATGCTCTAGCGGCGATCGCGGCGACGAGCGAGGCCGGCATTCCCGACGACGCCATCCGCAAGGCGCTTGCCGGCTTCTCCGGTGTCAAGCGCCGCTTCCAGCTGACCGGCACCTGGAACGGCGTTGAGGTCTATGACGACTACGGACATCATCCCGTGGAGATCGCCGCGGTGCTGAAGGCGGCGCGCGCCACGGCGCGCGGGCGCGTGGTGGCGGTGGTGGAGCCGCACCGCTACACGCGGGTGCGCGACCTGTTCCACGAGTTCGCGGCGAGCTTCACGGATGCCGACTGCGTCATCGTTGGCCCGCTCTACTCGGCCGGCGAGGTGCCGATCGACGGCATCAGCCATGTGGCCCTGGCCGAAGCGATCCGCGCCGGCGGGCATCAGGAGGCCACCGCCGTCGACAGCGAGCGCGAGATCGCCTCCTTCCTGCGGCTGTTCGTTGCACCGGGCGACATGGTGGTTTGCCTGGGCGCCGGTAACAGCACGGAATGGGCGTACGCGCTGCCGGACTGGCTCGCGGCGGGGCCCACGTCCAGCACTCGGTCGGGGCCGATGCGAAGCGGGGAAGCGCCGTGAGCTTTCCAGACCTCGTCCCCGAGCTTGCGCCGGGGCTTCCTGAGTTGCGCGGACGGCTCACCGCCAACCAGTCGCTGGCCGACATCACGTGGTTCCGCGTCGGCGGGCCGGCGCAGCTGCTGTTCATGCCGGCCGATGCGCGCGACCTTGCCTATTTTCTCGGCAACACCCCTCGGCACCTGCCTGTCACCGTGATCGGCCTCGGCTCTAACCTGCTGGTACGCGACGGCGGTGTGCCGGGCATCACCATCCGCCTCGGGCGCGGCTTCGCGCAAACATCGCTAGAGCCTGGCCAGCGGATCTGGGCGGGCGCGGCCGTGCCCGTTGCCAAGCTCGCGCGCGCAGCGGCCGATGCCGGCATCGCCGGGCTCGCTTTCTACCGCGGCGTCCCCGGATCGGTGGGCGGCGCACTACGCATGAACGCCGGTGCGAACGGGCGCGAGACCAAGGATGTGCTGGTCGAGGCCCGGGCCGTAGACCGCGCGGGCAACCTCAACGTGCTCCCGCTCGCCGCAATGGGTTTGAGGTATCGCCACAGCAGCGTGCCGGGCGACTTGATCTTCACCGATGCGCTCTACCAGGGCAGCGTCGGCGATCCGGCGGCGATCCTCAAGGAGATGGACGCGGTGGCTGGGTATCGCGAGGCCAACCAGCCCATCAAGGAGCGCACCGGCGGCTCCACCTTCAAGAACCCGCCCGGCCATAGCGCCTGGAAGCTGATCGACGCCGCCGGTTGCCGCGGCCTGCGCATCGGCGGCGCCAAGGTCTCCGAGATGCACTGCAACTTCCTGATCAACGACCGTCAGGCCTCGGCGGAGGACATCGAGCGGCTGGGCGAGACCGTGCGCGCCCGCGTCAAGGCGGCGAGCGGTCACGAACTCAGTTGGGAGATCATCCGCATCGGCACCCCTCACCCCGGTCGGCCCACCGGCGAGGCTCTAGCGAAGGAGGCGACGCCATCATGAGCGCACGTTCGGGCTCGCGCCAGTTCAATCATGTGGCCGTGCTGATGGGTGGGCTCTCCGCCGAGCGCGAGGTAAGCCTCAACTCCGGCCGAGCGTGTGCCGGAGCGCTGCAGGAGGCCGGCTACAAGGTGACGACGATCGATGCCGGACGCGATCTGGCGCAGCGGCTCAATGCGACCAAGCCCGAGGTGTGCTTCAACGCGCTCCACGGCCGGTGGGGAGAGGACGGTTGCGTTCAGGGCCTGCTGGAGCTCCTTGGCATCCCCTATACGCACTCGGGCGTGCTGGCCTCCGCTCTGGCCATGCACAAAGAGCGCGCCAAGGCGATGATGCGGATCGCCGGAGTGCCGGTGGCCGACGGTAAGGTGGTGATGCGGGCGCAAGCGGCCAAGGAGCACGTGCTAGCGCGCCCCTACGTGCTGAAGCCGGTCGCGGAAGGCTCCAGCGTGGGCGTGTTCGTCGTACGCGCCGACCACGAGTATCCGCCCCAGCAGCTCAACGACCCCGGCTGGGCCTTCGGCGAGCACCTGCTGGCGGAGCGGTTCATCCCCGGCCGCGAGCTGACCTGCGCGGTGATGGGCGATCGCGCGCTGGGCGTCACCGAGATCGTCCCGGATGAGGCTCTCGGCTTCTACAACTATGAGGCCAAGTACGCCGAGGGCGGATCGCGGCATGTCTTGCCGGCACCAATTTCACCAAATGTTTACCAATTGGTGCAGAATTTGGCTCTGACCGCGCACAGAGCGTTGGGCTGTCGGGGCGTCTCCAGGGCGGACTTTCGCTTCGACGACACCCCGAGCGGATCGGGCGACGTGGTCTGCCTGGAAGTGAATACCCAGCCGGGCATGACGGCGACCTCGCTGGTGCCCGAGCTGGCCGAGCACGCTGGGCTGTCGTTTGCCGAATTGGTGACCTGGATGGTCGAGGAAGCGAGTTGCAACAGGTAGGACCCGGACCGGAAGTCTGGTGGCGGGCGGACCACCCGCCAGCGCCCCGTCCGGTCCTGAAGGCTCCTACCGCGCAAACGGCAGCGCGCCGACGCCTCGGCGCATGTGCGCTGAGCGCTTCAGTGCTGCTCCTTCTCGCCAATCCCGAGCTGCGCGGGCTGGCGCTGGCCCCCATCGAGCACGCCGCCGAGCTGGCGGGCCTCGGTCTGCAGCAGGTGTCCGTGTCCGGTCACCGCTTCACCGCCGATACCGACATCTACGCCGCGCTCGACCTCGACAACGCCCGCACCCTCCTGAGCTTCGACGCCGGCGCCGCGCGGGCCCGCATCGAAGAGCTGCCGTGGATCAAGCGCGCCAGCATCGAGCGCATCGTGCCGGACCGCATCGACGTGCGCGTCACCGAGCGCGTGCCCTACGTGGTCTGGCACGACGGCGAGCGCAGCTGGCTGACCGACCGCGCCGGACGCAAGCTGCAGCCCGCGCCGGGCGATGTCATGCCCGGCCTCATGCGTGTGTCCGGCGAGGGCGCAGCTGAGGAGGCGGCGGCGCTGTCGGCACTGCTCTTGGACTTCCCCCAAATCGCCCGCAAGCTCGAAAGCGCAGAGCGGGTGGGGAGGCGGCGCTGGACGCTGCGCCTTAAAGGTGGGACCCGCCTTGAGCTGCCGGCTCGGGGCGAGGCCGAGGCCTTGGCCCGGCTCACACGCCTGTTCGAGTTGGGTCTCAGCGGCGCGGAGCGCATCGATCTCAGGGTGTCCTCGCGGGTGCTCGCGGAGGGCCTTGACGCAGCCAACGCCGATGAGGCCCCGGCGGTCAGCGCCGGGCGCGGCTGAGCGCACCAAGGAGCTGGTCCGGCCGTGCTGACACGAACCAGATCGTCCTTGAGAGCGGGTGAAATCATCGGCGTATTGGACATCGGCACGAGCAAGACCGTGTGCCTGATCGTGGCACCGCCCAATTCGCGGGCCAACGGCCTATGGCGGCGCGAAGGGCCGAGCGTGCTCGGCTTCGGGCTCAGGCCCTCGCGCGGCCTCAAGGCCGGTGTGGTGATCGACCTCGACGGGGCCGAACAGGCCCTACGTTCGGCCGTGAGTCAGGCCGAGCAGGCCGCCGGCCTGACCGTGGAGGAGGTGTTCGTGGCCGTCACGGGAGGGCGGCTCAAGTCGCTCACCTTCGAGGCGGAGACCAAGGTCGCCGACCACATCGTGAGCGATGCCGACGC
>JAFMSC010000188.1 GCA_017353825.1 Hyphomicrobiaceae bacterium
ACGTAAGCAGCCCGGTTGATAACTTCCCGAGCCAACACCAGTTCGCCGTCGGTGGTCTCGTCGGATACGATTTCGGACCGCTCATCATGCAGACCTACATCACGACAGATGTGGAAGAGCAAAACTACCACGGCCACGACACCCGCGGCTGGACGCGCGTCATCATCCCGCTCACTCCGGCGCTCACGGGCAAGTCCTCCAAGATGTAGTGATGCGGAAGCCCGTCTGTCCCTCGCGCCGGCGCTTGCGCCGGCAAGCCGCGCTCGCCGCCAACCTGGCCCAGGGGTAGCAGCGACTGCGGGACATCACCGGCCCGTCAGGCCAGGGGACATCGCAGGACATGCAGCATCGACGCCGGCCGCCCCTGTCGCGACAGACTGAGCGGCGCGGCGCCGCTGGGCCCGTCCTGATCTTCGGCATCCATGCTGTGGAGGCGGCGCTCGCCAACCCGAGGCGCGGCATCCGCCGGCTCTACCTCACCGACAACGCGGAGCACCGGCTGCGCCCGGCGTTGGCGGAAAGGCAGCTTTTGCATGAGCGGGTGCTGCCGAGGGACCTCGATCGCCGCCTGGGTGCGGAGACCGTGCACCAGGGCGCGCTCGCCGAAGCCGAGCCTCTTAAGGAGCCCACCCTGGCGGAGCTGGCGGCCGGTGCCGGCGGCCGGCCGCTCCTGCTCCTGGACCAGGTGACGGACCCCCACAATGTCGGGGCAATCCTGCGCTCGGCGGCAGCGTTCGGCGCGGGCGGGCTCGTTATGACCCGCCGCCACAGCCCGCCGCTGGACGGCGCGCTCGCTAAGTCGGCCTCCGGCGCGCTGGAGTTCGTACCGGTGGCTCTGGTGCAGAACCTCGCCCGCGCCGTGGCCGAACTCAAAGCGGCGGGCTTCACCGTGCTCGGGCTCGACGCCGAGGCCACCGACCGACTGGAGCAGACCCCCTGGCCGCAACTCGCGGCGCTGGTCTTGGGCGCGGAAGGCAAAGGGCTTCGGCAGCTCACCCGCCAGAGCTGTGACCGGCTGGTGCGAATCGCCACCGACGGGGCCCTCGCCAGCCTCAATGTGTCCAACGCTGCCGCCGTGGCGCTCCACTGGGCCACCGCCAGCCGACTCGATCTTATTGGCGGCGCCTAGCCAGCGGCCGGCGCTCCGCCGCCAACGACAAAAGGCGCCGCGCGAGCGTGCGGCGCCTTCGTCAAAAGGCAGTCCCGTACCGCTATCAGTCGCACACCGTCGGGCGCCAGCAGCGGTACTCGCCGCCGCCACACACGCGGTTGCCCCAGCGGTCGAACCAGCAGCTGCGACCCACGTAGCCGCACTGGCGCGGGCCTGGGTAGCAGGCGCCGTCGTAGTAATACCGCGGACCGGCATAAGCCCCTGCGATGCCGAGGCCCAGGATGGTACCGATCGCCAGGCCAGCGGCAACCCCGCCGCCGCGGCCGCGATCTGCGCTTGCCGGTTGCGTCGTGGCAGCGAAGATGCCGGCGACGAGCGCCAGCGCCGCAGCACTGTGCAAGAACTTCTTCGTCATCGTTTTGTCTCCAGTAGGCACCGCCAAGCGGGCGGTTCATGGTAGTCGCCGGACGAACTCGTGAGTCGTCGTGCTCCTCAAAACGCGGACGTGCGACGATATCCGTCGCCTACATGCTGTCCACCACATGAATAAGGCGTGAACGCGACATCGGCATTTTTGCGCCGAGGTCATCACCACCCCGTCAGCCAGTCCCAGCCACAGCCGCCGCACTCCCGATAGCCGCCAAGCGGATAACCCCAGGCCGGGTAGTATTGATACTTCGGACCATAATAGGTGTAGCGATAGCGGTATCTGATATGCGACCGCGGCACCCAGTAGTTGGAGGTGTAATTGGGATAGTAGCCGGGCTGCCTGTAGTACCAGGAACGCGGGTCATATCGGTAGGCGCCGTGACCGCGGGAGAGCCGCGTATAAAAGCCGTACCCGTCGGGGTTTTCATCATGGCCGGCGGCGGCGGGTCCGCTTCCCAGGCCTGCGGACGCGGCGACAAGGCCGGCCAACGCGACTGCCGGCAGATGTTTGCGCATGTGCGGGCCTCCCACGCTTGCAACGTTGCTGTTAGGACTGAACCCCAGTCCCTCCTAACAAGGACTTAACCACACTTGGCGCGAGGGTTACAGCGCCATCTCCGACCCAATCGCGAAACCATCGCTGATGATTGGCGGTTCGCAGGCACCCTGCCCGATCGCCACAAACACGGGGCTCGATCCCACCGGCGAAGGCTGCACCGGCCGGGCCAATGTCAAGCCCTGCCCGGGCGCTTCAGGGACCGTTGCCGCACGCGGCCAAGGCAAGCTTGAGCCCGTCGCGGTAGGCCTTGCGTGAGGTCTCGTAGCGGCCAGCCAGCGCCGCTTTGACGGCCTCCGGTGCCCGGTCGGGATGGCCCGCGTCGAAGGGCGGGGAAGGGTCGTACTCGATGCTGAGCGCAATCCTCTGCGCCACCGCCTCGCCGGCGATCTCGGCCGCCATGGCGAGCGCGAAGTCGATGCCCGAGGTCACCCCGCCGGCGGTGATGACGTTGCCATCCTTCACGATACGACGTTTCTCGTACGCGGCCCCGACCAGCGGCAGCAAGTCCGTGTACGCCCAGTGAGTCGTCGCCCGTCGCCCGCGCAACAGACCCGCCACGCCGAGCACGAACGCCCCGGTGCAGACCGATGTCACGTATTTGGCGTCCTTTGCCTGCCGCCGCACGAAATCGACCGTCTCCCGGTCGCCCATCGCCTCGGCCACTCCGAAGCCTCCGGGCACGCAGAGGGCGTCGAGGCGAGGGCAGGCCGCGAACGTCGAGGTCGGCACCAGGCTCAGTCCGCAGTCGCTTGGCACCGGGGCGTCCGACTTGGCAACGATGTGCATCGACGCGCCCGGCAACCGGGACAGCACCTGCAGCGGCCCCGTGAAGTCGAGCTGAGTGAGCTGGGGGAAGATGACAAAGCCGATGGCGAGCTCGGACATGAGGCACCTCAGTTGGATTTGAACCGTGCCCGGAAATCCCGGGGCGATGTGGCCATGGCACGCGCGAAGGCGCGGTCCATGCGGCGCAGCGAGCCGAAGCCGCAGGCGAGTGCGATAGCCTCGACCAGCTCGTCGGTCTCGATCAGCCTGCGGCGCGCCAGGTCGATGCGCACGCGCTCCACGAATTCCGCCGGGCCGACGTTGAGGCTCGCCCGGAACAGCCGGCTCAGTGAGCGCTGCGAGATGCCGGCCTCCGCAGCGAGCACATCAGTGCTCCAGGGGTTGCGCGGCTTGTCCGCCACCTTCTCCGCGAGCCGCCCGATCCTGGCGTTGCGCGAAGACTGCGCTTGCAGTTCGGCGGAATACTGGCTCTGTCCGCCCGGCCGGATGCGGAACACTACGTGGTTGCGCGCCACTGCGAGGGCCAGGGCACGCTCGTGGTCGGCCTCAATCATGGCAAGCGCCAGGTCCATGCCGGCCGTCACACCGGCCGAGGTCCACACGCCCCTGTCCTCGATGTGGATGGCATCTCCGTCCACCTCGATCTGCGGACGGAACCGTTCAAGATCCGCCACCAAGCGCCAATGCGTGGTCGCGCGGCGCCCATCGAGCACGCCTGCCGCCGCCAACAGGAAGGCGCCGCTGCAGACGGCGGCGATCCTGGGCGTGCGGCCCACTGCACGCGCGAGGATGCGTGCCACCACCCCGCGCTCGAGCTCGACACCCACGCCCGGACTGCCGCCGGCCGCGATCAGCGTGTGCGTCCGCGCCAGCTGGCGCCTGGTGACCTGGGCGAAGGAAAGGTCGGCCACCAGCCGAACACCCGACGAGGTGGCAAACGCTCCGGCCTCCGGAGCCGCGATTCGCATGCGGTAGGCCTCGCGCGCCAGCTCCGCATTGGCGCCTGCAAACATCTGCAGCGGTCCTGTCACGTCCAGGAGCTGGGCACCAGGAAACGCGAGCATGAGGATGTCGAGCACGGCGGCCATGCCACCTGCCTACACCCGCCACGACCCTGGCGGAAAGGTCAACGTTAGGTCATTTCCGGCCAATCGTTCACGGGTCAGGAAGGCGGCAGGCTCGTCTTGGCTCCCGTGTCGTCGACGGCGCCAGGGCTCGCAGGGGTCCTTGGCGCGCCAGGTGGCCACGATCCCACGATCTTAAGGTTGCGCCGCTGCCAGGCGATGGCCAATCGATGGCTGGAACGGCCCAGGTCGTTGCAGCGCATGCCGCTGGCAGCCGGCAAGATGTTGGTCTCGAACCCAGCTGTCCAGGGGGCCTAATCCATCGGGCAGGCCCGTCCCTGCGCGGCCCCTGTGGAGGGCACAGGTCGTTGCCCTGAAAAGCGCTCGGATCGGGAGGGCATGGTCCGTCGCCCTCGATCGGGATGAGATCGCTCAACCGCTCGCCCTGGCTCCTGCGTCGGGCCCGAAATGGCCGACCCCGATCCCGCTTCGCTGCCGCTGGCTTTCCTCAGGCACGGCCTTTAAGAATGGAGGCGGCCGCCACGAGCGGAAGGACAAGAACAAGCGCCTTGCGGCGCGTCCGGGAGGACCATGATCGAGCTGTTCCAGCTGCTGGTTGGTGGCATTGCCCAGGGCTGCGTGTATGGCCTGATCGCGCTCGGTTTCGTGCTCATCTACAAGGCCACCGAGATGGTGAACTTCGCCCAGGGCGACCTGATGATGCTCGGCACCTTCGTGGCGCTCACCTCGATCGGCACCTGGGGCATGAACTACTGGCTGGGGCTCGCCGCGGCAGCGCTCGCCATGGCCGTATTCGGCTATCTGCTCGACGCCATCGTCCTGCGGCGCATCATCGGTCAGCCGCAATTCGCCGTGGTGATCCTCACCATCAGCCTAGGCTTCCTGTTCCGCTCGTTTGCCGGCTTCGTTTGGGGCAACGAGACGCTCAATTTCCCCACCACGCCGTTCACCAATGAGACCATCGACGTGGGCGGCGTGATCATCTCGTTGGAACACCTGTCCATCATCCTCGGCACGCTGATCCTCGCCGCCCTGCTCTACCTGTTCTTCACCTACACGCGGCTCGGCAACGCCATGCAGGCGGCGTCCCAGAACCAGCTGGCTGCCTACTACATGGGCGTCAGGGTCAAGCACATCAACTCGCTGATCTGGGCGCTCTCCGCCATCGTCGCCACCATCGCCGGCGTGCTGTTCGCGCCCATCTCGCTGGTCGAGCCCAGCAACGGGTTCTACGGCATCAAGGCCTTCGCAGCTGCCGTCATCGGCGGCTTCGGCAGCCTCATGGGCACCGTGCTTGGAGGCCTCATCATCGGCGTGTCGGAGACGATGGCGGCGCGCTACCTGCCGCCCGGCTTCAAGGAGATCGTGGCCTATCTGCTGATGCTGGTGGTGCTGATGCTGAGGCCGCACGGGCTGTTCTCCACCCTGCAGCGCAAGAAGGTATGAGGGCGGCATCCTCGTGCGCATCCTGTTCAAGACCTCCTACTTTGAGGATATCCGCTTGTTCCAGCATGGCGGCCAGCGCTTCTGGTATGGCCTGCTGGTGGCCGCGGTGCTGATCGCGCCGCTCGTGCTCGCCGAGTTCTACGTGGGCGAGCTCACGCAGGTCATCATCCTGGCGATCGCCGGCGTCGGGCTCATGCTGCTCATCGGCTACACGGGCCTCGTCAGTCTCGGCCACGGCGCGTTCATGGCGGTCGGCGCCTACACCAACACCTACCTCATCACCAACGGCGTGCCCTTCCTCGCCGCACTTCCCGCCGCCGGCCTCGCCGCCCTCCTCGCCGGCGTCATTATCGCCGTGCCCGCCAACCGCATGTCGGGGATCTATCTCGCCATCGCAACCCTTGCCTTCTCCCAGATCGTAGAGCAGCTGATCATCCGCTGGGAACCGGTGACACGCGGGTTCCAGGGCATGCCTGTGCCAGCGCCAGACCTCCTCGGCTACAAGCTGACGCACGGCTGGCAGCTCTACTACCTGAGCCTCACCATGCTGATGCTGGTCGTGCTTGCCGCCATCAACCTGGTGCGCTCGCCCACCGGCCGCGCCCTCGTCGCCATCCGCGATTCCGAGATCTCCGCGCAGAGCCTGGGGGTGCACCTATTCCGCTACAAGACCGCGATCTTCGCGCTGAGCGCCGCCGTCACCGGCCTCGCCGGCGCGCTCATCGCGCACCGCATGCGCTTCATCTCGCCCGACGCCTTCAACTTCCTGCTCTCCGTCCAGCTTCTCCTGATGGTGGTGGTGGGCGGGCTTGGCTCGATTCACGGCGCCATCCTGGGCGCCATCTTCGTCGGCGGCCTGCCGCAGGTCATCGCCCTCATGCGCGACCACCTTCCCACGGCGGTTGCCCGCACGCCGGGGCTCGAGCCCGCCCTGTTCGGCCTCGTCCTGGTCCTGATCGTGCTGTTCGAGCCGCTCGGCCTCTACGGCCGCTGGCTCAAGATCAAGGCCTATTTCGACTTCTTTCCGCTCTACCGGCGCGCCACCTTCAAGCGCCAGCGGGCCTACCTCAAGACGGAGCGCGTGCGGTGAGCCTGGCCGACACCATCACTGAGACCATCACTGGCACCAGCACTGGCACCAGCACTGGCACAAGCACTGGCCCCGCCGCCCGGACGGCGCCCGCCGCCGGCAGCGGCGCGCACACCTCGCCGCTCATCGAGGCGCGCAAGCTGTCCATCTCGTTCGGCGGCATCAGGGCGGTGGACGATGTGAGCTTCAGCGTGGCGAAGGGCGAGATCTTCGCCATCGTCGGCCCCAACGGCGCCGGCAAGAGCACGATCTTCAATCTGATCAGCCGCATCTACGAGCCCACCAGCGGCCGGCTCATCTTCGAGGGCGAAGACATCACCAGCGTCGCCCCCCACACCATCGCGCGGCGCGGCATCGCCCGCACCTTCCAGAACATCGAGCTGTTCGAGCATGCCACCGTGCTCGACAACCTGCTGATCGGCCGCCACTGCCGCGCCCGGCCCAGCATCCTCGCCGAGATGCTCTTTACGCCGGGCGTGCGGCGCGAGGAGCTGCGCCACCGCGAAGCGGTGGAGGAGGTGATCGACTTCCTCCACCTCGCCAACTACCGCGACCAGCGCATCTCGGGCCTGCCCTACGGCGTGCGCAAAGTGGTGGAGCTGGCGCGGGCGCTGTGCGCTGAGCCCAGGCTGCTGCTGCTCGACGAGCCCGCTTCCGGCCTCAACACCGAGGAGACCGAGGACGTCGCCTTCTGGATCGACGACATCAAGAACGACCTCGGCATAACCGTGGTCATGATCGAGCACGACATGTCGCTCGTCTCCGCAGTCTCGGACCGTGTCCTCGCCCTCAACAACGGCCGCACCCTGGCGCTAGGCACCCCCGCCCAGGTCCAGTCAAACCCGGCAGTGATCGAGGCCTATCTCGGGGGGGACGCATGATGGCAGGGCGCAATCAGCCGAACGTGTATGGCGCCATGGCGCACGCAGTTCGCTCCCATAGGGCCTCGCCTATGGCGCGCTACGTTCGCGACGCAACAGAATGGAGCGAGGCGCTGACTGCACGGTCGCCTCCCCCCTGGTGGAGGAGGGACGGACTGGAGGCACATCGAAGGCCGGGGTTCCCCCCGCCCCCAGCCCCTCCCCGCAATGGGGCGTGCGATCCGGTCGCACGAGATCGCAAGAGCGCCCCATGAGCGAGCCGCTTCTGTGCGTGCGCAACCTGGAGACCTACTACGGGCCGATCACGGCAATCCGGGGTGTGAGCTTCGACGTGAGCGAGGGCCAGATCATCACCATCCTAGGCGGCAAC
>JAFMSC010000189.1 GCA_017353825.1 Hyphomicrobiaceae bacterium
GCCGCTCGCCGCCGGCCGCCTTCTTGCGCCCCGCCGCCAGGCGGTCGTGGATGCGCCAGTAGATGCCGTCGGAGGCCAAGAGGATGATGCCGATGATGGCGAGGCCGTACACCACGCCCTGGATGCCCGGAACGATATGGCCGAGCTTGGCATGCAACATCTCCGCAAGCGGCACCAGGACGGCGGCACCGATCACAGGCCCCCAGTAGACGCCCACTCCGCCAAACAGCGCCACCACCAGGGCCTGGGCGGAGGTGGCGACGCCGAACATGGTCTGCGGCGTCACCACGAGGAGGACGACGGCGTAGAGCCCGCCTGCGGCCGCGGCCATGGCCGCGCTCAGCATGATTGCGCGCATCTTCCAGCTGAGCGTGTCGATGCCGGCCGCCTCGGCTGCCGGCTCGTTCTGCTTGATGGCGAGCAGCGATTTGCCGAAGCGCGACCGCTCCACATGCAGCGACACGACCATGCATGCCACCGCCAAGGCCAGCGCGAGGCTCAGGTAGATGCGCTCGTCGCCGAACTGGGCGTAAAGGGCCGGCGCGTCCCGCATCATCGGCAGCGTTACCTCCTGGTAGCCCAGCCATTCGAACACGAACAGCATGGCGAGCGGGTAGGCGAGCATTGACAGGGCAAAATAGTGCCCGCGCAGCCGGAAGGTGGTGATACCGATGACGATGCCGGCGAACACGCCCACGGCCATGCCGAGCGGAATGCCGAGCCACGGCGTGAGGCCGAACGTCACGAAGGCGATGGTCATGGTGTAGCCGCCAAGGCCAAAGAAGGCGGCGTGGCCGAACGAGATGAGGCCGCTGTAGCCCGACAGCATGTTCCAGCTGAGCCCCATGCTGGCCCACAGCAGCACCAGCGTCATGATCTGCTGATAGTAGGCGTTGCCCACCAGCACGCCGACGAGCAGGTAGAGCGCTGCGAAGATGCCGATGGCGAGATAGCTTCGGCGCAGGGAGCTTGGGGGGGCAGCGGCAGCCATCACGTGCGCTCCCAGACGCGGCCGAACATGCCCTGCGGGCGGAAGAAGACGATCAGCAGGAAAACCACGAAGATGGTAGTGTTCTGCAGCTGGTAGGGAAGCACCAGGGTGGACATCTGTTGCACCACGCCGATGGTGAGCCCGCCCCAGAAGGCGCCGAGGATGCTGCCCATGCCGCCCAGCACCACGCCCGCATACATGGTGATGACGAAATCGAAGCCGATGTAAGGCTGGAAGGACTGGGTCGAAGCGATCAGCCCGCCGGCAACCGCGGTGATGCCCACGCCAAGTCCGAAGGCCAGCCGGTGCGCGCGATCGACATCGACGCCGACGTAGGCGGCGGCGATCGGGTTGTCGGCGGCGGCGCGCAGCGCCCGACCCACGCCGGAGCGCGTCAGGAACAGGTAAAGCCCAATGGCGACCACGACGGCGATGACGAAGCTGACGGTACGCGCCTGGTTGAAGAGGACGAGACCGATCTCCCAGGACTCGCGCGACATCGGCGACTGCACGGAGACGGGCTGCGAGCCGAACAGGATGAGCCCGCCGTTGGCCAGCACCAGCGCCACACCAAGCGTGAGGATGATCTGGGCGTAATGCCCCTCGGCCTCTGCCGAGACCACGCGGGCGCCGGTCACGCGCGCGATCAGCATGCGGTGCAACAAGGCGCCGATGACGAACACCACGGGGCCCGCCAGCGCCGCGCCCACGATGGGCGCGGCGTAGGGGCCGAGAAAGGAGAGCACGCCGAAGCCGCTCACCAGGTAGTAGGCGACGTACATGCCGAGCATCATGAAGTCGCCCTGGGCGAAGTTCACCACCCGCATCACGCCAAAGATGATGCCCAGCCCAACGCACATCAGCCCGTAGGTGCCGCCCACCAGAAGACCGGCCGCCAACGCCTGCAGTGCGTCGATCATGAACCACTGCCAGTCCGTCACGCCGTCAGCCCACGCATCGAGAGAATTGCGACAGCGGCCGTGATCTGCGCTAGCATGGTGGGCCGGAACCACCGTAGGGTGCCGGTATGAGCGACTACCCCGGCCTTGCCTGGCTCGAGCGCTTCCGGACGCGTGCCAACGCCGATCCGGAGCTGGCCGTCATCGGCGGCTGGTTCACCACCACGTTCGGCCTCACCTTCGGCGACAGCCGCTACGCGCTTAGGGTCGAGCGGGGGCAGATCGGCGAGATCGTGGCCGCCCCGCGGCTTGATGAGCGCGTGCCCTTCGGCTTCAGGGCACCGGTCAAGGTGTGGCACAAATTCCTGAGCCCGACACCGCCGCCGCTCTACCACGACTTCTTCGCCATGCTCATGCGAGTGCCGGAGTTCGTGCTGGACGGTGATAGCCTCGCCGCCATGCAGAACGCCCGTGCCCTGCACCGGATGATGAACATCATGCGCGAGGTGGGAACCCCCGATGCCGCGATCGACGCCTGAGTTCGAGCCCATCGTCGGACGGTATCTCTCCGTGGCCATCGACGGCGCCGAGCACCGCGTGTTCGTCGAGGAGGTCGGCCGCGGCATTCCGCTGCTATGCCTCCACACCGCCGGCGCCGACAGCCGGCAATACCGCCACGTCCTCAACGACGCCGGCGTGACCGACCGCTTCCGCGTGGTCGCCTTCGACTTGCCCTACCATGGCCGCTCGGCGCCACCCGACGGTTGGTGGCTCAAGAGGTATCGCCTGACCACGGGCTTGTATCTTGAGATGATACGCGCCGTCTGGCTGGCGCTCCGTCTGGAGCGGCCGGTGGTGATGGGCTGCTCGATGGGTGGCGCCATCGTGCTCAAGATCGCCGCCGAGTTTCAGGACGAGCTGACCGGCATCGTCGGGCTGGAAAGCTCTGCCTACGCGCCTGGCCGCTACAACGAGCTGCTGCACCACCCGGCGATCCACGGGGGCGAGCTTTGCGCCAGCTACACCTACGGCCTCAACTCGCCCATGAGCCCGGAGGCGAGCCGGCGCGAGAATTGGTGGTACTACAGCCAGTCGGGTCCCGGCGTGTACCAGGGCGACGTGTATTTCTACAGCATGGACTGGGACGCGCGGGAGGACCTGAAGCGAATCGACGCCAACCGCTGCAAGGTGGCGCTGCTGACCGGCGAATACGATTACTCCTGCACGCCGGCCATGAGCGAGGCGGTCGCCGCCGCCATTCCGGGCTCGCGCCTCACGGTCATGAAGGGCATGGGCCATTTCCCGATGATCGAGAACTATCCCGCATTCCGGCCGCATCTGCTGGCGGCACTCGAGCATGTGGCGGGGTGATCGGCCGCGCGGCGAGCGGAGAAGCTGGGCGGGAAGCTCCCGCCCGCAGCGGCGGCGCCCTGCTACGGCACCCGCCCAGACACGGTCCTCGGCATGGTCCCCGGCATGGTCCTCGGCATGGACCGTCAAGACCATCGACTTCCTCCCTTGGTGTCCGGCCCGTTGTTTCTGCGCCGGCCCATTGCCGGGCATGGTAGCGTCGATTGCGCCTCGAAGGAATGCGCAATGTGAGTCGCGCCCCGCAGATGGAGCTGGGCCGGGCGGCTGGCGCACAACCTATGAACGAAGGAGACCCGAAGCGATGGCTCGCGTGCCCTATCTCGATCAGCAGGATCTCGCCGCCGAGCACCGGGACCTGCTCAAGCGCAGCGCCAACATCTTCCGGGCGCTTGCCAACAGCCCCGAGGGCTTGCGCGCCTTCCATGGGCTCGGCGAGTTCATCCGATTCAAGAGCCGGCTTGACCCGCGCCTGCGCGAGCTGGCCATCCTGATGGTCGGCTATCTCGCCCGTTCGCCCTACGAGTGGTCGCACCACGTCGAGATCGGCAAGAGGTTCGGCGTCTCCGAGGAGGATATCCGAGCCCTCATGGAGGAGGCCGAGGGGCGCCCCAGCAAGCTCGAGCCGCTCGCCAAGACCATATTGCAGGCGGCGAGAGAGATGACGCGCGACATGGCCATCTCGGATGCCACGTTCGCGGACCTGCGCGCACGCCTGGACAACGAGCGCGTTGTGGACCTGGTGATCACCATCGCCTTCTACAACGCCGTCGTGCGCGTCCTGGCAAGTCTCAAGGTCGATGTTGAGGACGACTACCAGCGCTATCTCGACGCCTTCCCTCTCCCGACCGGCCCTCAGTAGCAGGGACGCCAATTGCCATGTATGCCAATCTGCAGCCCACCAAGGTGGCCAAGCGCATCGAGTCCCAAGCACATGGAGTCCAAAGCACATTGAGTCCCAAGCGCATCGAGTCCCAAGCACATCGAGTCCACGACCGAGGGCTCGACCGGCCATCAGCTTAACCGGCGCTCGACGTAGCGCCCGGCGATGCGCTGGTTGAAAGGTACCGCTTGAGCGCCTTTCGGCCCGAGCCGTCTGATCGCGCCACCGATGTTGTGACCGGCCGCCCGGAGCGCAACCGAGCCCCGCGGGAACCGCGGCCTGAGAGGAGGATGAGGGCCAGTACCAGTAGACGAGTTCGAATGCCGAGTGGACGATCGATCGGGCCTGCGGGCCCACCGTGTGCCACCCTCAATCCCGCGCTGGACTGCGGACATCCGGCACAGAGTTGGAACATGTACTTGGCCGGCAGGCCGCGGATGTCTGCTGGTCGTTGCTCAATCCTGAGGCGGAGTAGTCGATGCACTTTGGGGTGTGGATGCGAGGGTCGAGAAGCTGGACAAGCTGTTCCGGGCACCATCTATGGTGTGCGGCGATGGGGCCACAGTGGGCGCCCCTCGTCGACGCATTCGAGCTCCGCCACGGGCGGAACGCTGCAACATTGGGCGCGCCGGCAGGGTGGTCGCGCTCAACCCAGATGGCGCCTCATGCACAGGCCTGCGCCCCAGCGACGCCCCCGAACCGCACCAAGCGGGCAACCATCGAGGCCCATCGAATCTCCATTAGGGCGTGCATGTGCCTGGATCGACCTTCTCCTTCTCGACCACGGGCTGGTCCGGCTCATCTACGCCAACCGTCATAGGGTCACACCTCGGTTATGGCGCTCGGCGCAGCCGACCCCGGGCGACCTCAGGAGGGAAAAAGCGAGAGGTCTGAAGACCGTCATCTGCGTGCGCAGCGGGCCCACACTCGCTGCATGGCCTCTCGAGCTGGAGGCGTGCGAGACCCTGGGGCTCGAGCTGCACAAGGTCGGCATTCGCGGCCGTGAGGCTCCGCGCAAGGGCGACCTACTCGCCCTCCTGGACCTCTTCACCGCGATCGAGTACCCCGTCCTCATTCATTGCAAGTCGGGCGCCGATCGCACCGGCTTCATATGCGCCGTATACCTCATGGCCATCGAGGGGCGCTGCCCGGAAGAGGCCGCCGCCCAGCTTTCGTGGCGCTACGGCCACTTGCGCCGCTCCCGTGCAGGCATACTTGGGGAGGTGATCGACGCTTACCGGCGCCAAGGAGCCTCGCGAGGCGTAGCGTTTCGCCAGTGGGTCGAGACCGGCTATGATCCGCAAGAGATCGCGCGTACCTTCAGGCCGAGGCTGTCCGCGAGGCTGATCGCCGACTTCCTCTTGCGGCGGGAAACATGACGGCTGCCAGGCCTTCGGGCTAGGCCGCGGTGGCGTCGACTGGTCTCGGCCGCGCAAAAATCCGCGTCAGCTTCTTGAGGCGGTTCGCGAAGCGGTGCCTGGCCTGCTCCCGTTCGACGACGTCTTGGCCGGTGACCCAGTTGAATTGGATGGCGCGGCGCGCTCCCTCGTAGAGCTTGTGGCCGTGCCAGGAGTTGTCAGCCCTCCGGAACACGATGAGCGTACCAGCCAGGGGAGGAACCTCGACGGCGTAGTCCTCGAGGTTCGTGCCGTTGCGCAACAGACGCAGGCGCCCGCCCTCGGGTGCCCAGCTGTCATTGAAATAAAGAAGGACGGTTATAATCTTGGTCCTGCTGTCCGTATGAATGGAGCCGTCTCTTTTTCCGATGTGCCCCCTGACCGTCACCATGGTCGGCGCCCTACCGAGGTCGATACCGAACTTGGATTCGACCACGTTGCGGAACCTCTCCCCGTTCAGCTCATCGAGTAGGCCGGCGAAGTGCCCTGCAATTTTCAGTTCGCTCGGCGGATACGAGCCAACTCCGGGGACCTGCGGAAAGTCCGGGCGGATCTTTGCCAGCGCTTCCCGCGAAATGAAATTTGGAACCACCACGTAGTCGAAGGGGTCGCGTTCGAGCGGAACCCGGTCGAGCATGTCGTAAGACAGATACGACATGGGCAGCGCCTCAACGATTGGATCCATCAGCGTCGGACCGTTTGGTTGAACGTCAGCGCGCAGAATGACTATGACTTGGCTTGTTGAACTGCAACGCCAGCTTTTCGAGTATGCACAAATTGACTCCAAATCAGCGAACCGACCGAAGCTGCTACAACGAGCGATTCTTCTGATTGCGAGAGCATATTTGATGTCCATATGGCCTTGTTGAATCGTTTGCGTGTTTTTCTTATAGCGATTGTCATCCAAGGATCAGAGCTTATCGGCTGGATCATTGGAGAGAGGTTCACAGAGCACTTCCAATCCGCGCTAGGCTCGAACGCCCAGATACGCCGCAACCACGGACGGGTCGTTCAGCACGGTGGCGGGCTCGCCGCTGGCCAGGGTGCGGCCGGAGTTGAGCACGTGCACGCGGTCGGCGAGGTCGGCCACCATCTGCATGTCGTGCTCGATCCAGATCATGGCCAGCTTCAGATCGTGCTTGATGCGCAGGATGAAGCGCGCGAGGTCGTCGCGCTCGTCGCGGGTCAGGCCGGCTGAGGGCTCGTCGAGCAGCAGGAGCGACGGCTCCAGCGCCAGAGCGCGGGCGAGGCCGACGATCTTCTGGGTGCCGAGCGGAAGCGCGCCGGCAGCTGCGTGCCGCACGCCCTCCAGCTCGACGAACTCGATGATGCGCTCGACGGCCTCGCGGTGCACGAGCTCTTCGCGGCGCACGGCGGGGGAGAACAGCATGCGCTGCAGCGGGTTGGTGGAGAGCCGCGCATGCCGGCCGGTCATGATGTTGTCGAGCACGCTCATTTGCGGGAACAGCTCGACGTGCTGAAAGGTGCGGGCAAGCCCGAGCCGAGCCACCGCACGCGGTGAGAGGTGGGAGATGTCCCGGCCGCGGAAGCGGATACGCCCCTCGCCCCTATAGATGCGGTTGATGCAGTTGAGCGCACTGGTCTTGCCGGCGCCGTTGGGGCCGATGAGGGCGAACAGCTCGGCCGGCTCGATCGCGAACGATAGCCCTTCCAGCACCGTGAGGCCACCGAAGCGCAGGCTCAGGTTCTCCACCTCCAGGTCAGCCATACCACCTCCGGCGCCGGCGGTATTGCTTGACATCGCGGTAGCTGCGGCGGGCCCCGCTGCGCGCCTGCCCGAGATAGAACTCCTGGATGTCGGGATGGCTGCGCAGGCGGGCGCTGTCGCCGTCGAGCACGATGCGGCCGTTCTCCAAGACGTAGCTATAGTCGGCGACCTCGAGCGCCACGGCGGCGTTCTGCTCCACCAGCATCAGGGTGATGCCGAAACCACGCTTGATCTCCATGAGGCGCGCCATCAGGTCGTCCACGACCAGCGGCGCCAGCCCCAGGGACAGCTCGTCCACCATGAGCAGCTCCGGGTTCGAGACGAGCCCCGAGGCGATGGCCAGCATCTGGCGCTCGCCCCCTGACAGGAGGCCGGCGGGGCGGTGGCGCAGTTCGGCGAGGCGCGGGAACACCCCAGCCACGCGCTCCTCGCGCAGCCGGCGCTC
>JAFMSC010000545.1 GCA_017353825.1 Hyphomicrobiaceae bacterium
CAACCACACCAAGGCGACCTGGCGCTTTACAACCGCCGATGCCCGCATCAAGCTGAAGAGCCTGTACCCCTCACTTGAGGTGATTCAGGCCACTAGGCTCACGCACCTACGCTTCCAACAGCGCGTCGAGCTTGCCGGCGTACTCCAGCTCGTAGAGGTCGTCGCAGCCGCCGATATGCTGCTCGCCGATCCATATTTGCGGCACGGTGGTGCGTCCGCCGGCCTTCGCCGTCATCTCCGTGCGGCTGGCCTCGTCGAACGTCACGTCGATCTCCTCGAATGGGACCGCCTTCTTGCTCAGCAGCGCCTTGGCCATGCGGCAAAAGCCACAGGTGCGGGTGGTGTAGATGGTGACGGGCTTCATGCGATTGCAATAGGGGCCGGGTATCAGCCTCGATCAAGGTCTGGCGTGCACTGCAACCTAGGGTGCCCGTGCCCGCGCCGGAAGCCGCCGCACCGTTGGGCAGATCCGCGGCACACGCCGGGCTTGGGCAGGACCGATGCGAGCAAACCCTGCATTGCACAACAAGCGGACGCGGATAGAGTGGCCCCCATGAGCCCCAGTCCAGCCCCCATGCGCATCCTCCTCACCAATGACGACGGCATCGATGCGCCCGGCCTGCACGCCCTGCGCGAGATCGCGGCCCAGCTCTCCGACGACGTCTGGGTGGTGGCGCCCGAGACCAACCAGTCCGGTGCCAGCCACTCGCTCTCCATGCACGAGCCCTTGCGCCTGCGCCGTCTTGACGAGCGCGCCTTCGCCGTGCGCGGCACGCCCACCGACAGCGTAATTATGGGCGTGCGGCACATCCTGAAGGACAAGCTGCCCGATCTCGTATTGTCGGGAGTCAACCGCGGCGCCAACATGGCCGAGGACGTGACCTACTCGGGGACCATCGCCGGCGCCTTCGAGGGCACTATCCTCGGCATCCGCTCGATCGCGCTGTCACAGGCGTTCGGCTTCAGCGGCGGCAAGACCGTGCGTTGGCAGACCGCGCTGGCACACGCACCCGGTCTTATCCGCAGGCTACTGGCGACCGAGTGGATGCCGTCGTGCGTGATGAACGTCAACTTCCCGGACCGCGACGCCGACGACGTTGAGGGCACGCTGGTGACGGTGCAGGGCCGGCGCGATCCGGGCCTCCTGCAGATCGAGGAGCGCCACGATACCTGGGGCAATCCCTACTACTGGCTGGCGTTCGAACGCCGCCGCTCCAGCGCTGCCGAGGGCACCGACCTCGCCGCTGTCTACGCCGGCCATATCTCGGTGACGCCGCTATTCCTGGACCTGACCTATCAGGCGATGCGCGAGAAGGTGAGCCGCACACTGGCCTAGATTTGTGGTCGAGCGCAGCAAAACCCGACACGAGAGAGCGCTGCGTGCCTTGGTCGGGTCCCGTTATTGCTTGCCCCAACCTTCGGGCGCGCACAAGAGCGATTGAACCAACCCGGCGGCTCTCGGCGCGCCCCCAAATTTCTTGACACTTGTAGTACACTTTCGCATCAGATAGCGCGAGATCACGGGGGGCAAAACCCCCCGCGTCGATGCCTGTTTGCCGATCGCCAAGTTGGACGCGCAGGGTCGGACCCCAGCCTCAATTGGAGACGCTATGGGGGCCACATCCCGGCTGCCCCGCCGCGCAGGCGGCTGCCGGCGTCGTGCTCGCTTTCGCGACCCTCGCGGGCGCAATCCGTTCGGCGGCCGCCGAAGAGGTCAACATCTACTCCTACCGCCAGCCGCAGCTGATCGATCCGCTGCTCAAAGCGTTCACCGACAAGACCGGGATCAAGACCAACGTGGTCTATGCCGCCGCCGGCCCCAACGAGCGGCTGGTGGCCGAGGAGCACGACAGCCCGGCCGACCTGCTGCTCACGGTCGATGCCGGCCGCCTGTCCGAGGCCAAGCAGGCTGGCGTGACGCAGCCTGTTCAGTCGGACGCGCTCGCGCGCGACCCTGACAATCACTGGTTCGGGCTCACCATGCGCTCGCGGGTGGTCTACGCCTCGAAGGCACGGGTGAAGCAGGGACAGCATCACCTACGAGGAGCTGGCCGATCCCAAGTGGAAAGGCAAGTTCTGCGTCCGCTCCGGCCAGCACGTCTACAATACCTCGCTCATCGCCAGCATGATCGCCCGCAAGGGCGAGGAGTTCACCGAGAAGTGGCTCAGAGGCGTGCGCGACAACCTCGCGCACAAGCCTGCGGGCGGCGACCGCGAGCAGGGCACGCGACATCGCCTCGGGCAAGTGCGACATCGCGCTGGGCAACACGTATTTACATGGGGCTCATGATGACCAACGAGAAGAACCCCGAGCAGAGGCAGTGGCCGCCGCCATCCGCGTCATGTCCCCAACGCCAACGATCGTGGCAGCCATGTCAATATCTCCGGCGTCGCCATGACCAAGTATGCGCCGAACCGCGCCGCGGGCTCAAGCTCATGGAGTTCCTCGCCTCCGACGAGGCCCAACGCGTGTAAGTATCCCCCGGCAAAGCCGGGGGCTTTAGGTCATGAACCGCCCAAGGCGGTAGATGGGG
>JAFMSC010000190.1:0-3002 GCA_017353825.1 Hyphomicrobiaceae bacterium
CCCGCCTCGCCGACCTGCGGCACCACCGTCACGCCGAACCCGAGGGCCCGGCTGGCGCGGCGCAAGGTCTCAGCGTCGCCTGCGCGCCCCTTGCCGAAGCGGAAGTTGTAGCCGATGACGATATGGCGCGCCGCCAGGGCCTCAACGACGACGCGCTCGACGAAATCCTGCGCGGTCAGGCGGGCCAGCGCCGCGTCGAAGGTCAGGACGACCGCGACATCGACCCCGAACTCTTCGAAGAGCTCAAGCTTGCGCTTGAGCGGCGTCAGACGGAAGTGCGGCTTGTCCGGCTCGAAGAACTCGCGCGGGTGCGGCTCGAACAGGATGGCGCCGGCAGGCGCGCCAAGCTCCGCGGCGCACTGCTTGGCCGCGTGCAGCAAGGCCTGGTGGCCGCGATGCACGCCGTCGAAGTTACCGATGGCGAACCCGCCGCCACGAGCGGCCGGGGGCACGTCGCTGATGCCGTCGAGGACGATCATTGCAGGGATCAGGGACTGGGGACTAGAGATTAGGGACCCAATCCCTAAAACCTAATCCCTGATCGCTGTCACTAACATTGCGCCATGTCGATGCACAGATGCATGTACTGGTTGATGGCCGTGACCACGGACGCGGAGACCTTGTCGCGCCAGAGGTCGGAGTTGAGCTGCTCGGAATCCTTGGCGTTGGTGATATAGCCGAGCTCCAGCAGGATGGCCGGCACCTTGGCCGTTTTGAGCACCACAAACGCGGCATTGCGGTCGGGGTTGTCCATCAGGTTGGTGCTGGTGCCGATGAAGTCGATCACCGAGCGCGCGAGCACGCTGGTGCGCATCTGATTACGCTCGATCAGGTCACGGGCCTTATCGGCGAGGATGCCACGCAGCGCGTCGACATCGGCGTCAACCTGCTTGGCGAGTGCCACCTGCTTGCCCGACAGCACCGTCTCGCGCATTTCGTCCTCCGCGGCGCGGCGGAGCGCGTCGGCGACCTGCGGGCGCAGGGAATAGATGGTGGCGCCGCGCGCGCTGGCGCGGTCGGTATAGTCGGCATGGATGGCGATGAACAGCGCGGCCTGGTTACGCTCGGCAAAGCTGCGCCGCTCATCGAGCGGGATGAACACGTCCTCATCGCGCGTCATCAGCACCTTGTAGAAGCCGGTGGCGGCCAGCTTGTCGCGCAGCTTGAGGCTGAAGGAGAGCACGATGTCCTTCTCGACCGTGCCGAATTTCGTGGCGCCCGAGTCCTCGCCCCCGTGTCCGGGGTCGATGACGATCACCGACTTGTAGGAGCCGGCCGCGCGTCTCCGTGGAGGCACGGCGGGCCTGGGTACCGGTGGCTGCAGGTTCCCGATGCCTGCCGCGCTTGCTTCCGGGCCGACCCGCAACGCGCTGGTGGCCACGATGTCAAGCACCAGCCGGTCGAGGTTGCCGTCCGGGGATTTCTCGATTGCTGCCTTCTCGACAACCACCGGCTCGGTCACGTCGATGACGACGCGGATGCGGCCGGGGGCCGAGACGCCAGCCTGGAACCTCTTCACCACGCCGACTGGGGTCTCACCCGGAGGATTGGGCAGGTAGAGCTCGATCTGCGGCAGGTCGATGAGCACGCGATGCGGGTGGGTAAGGGTCGAGACCTTGAAGGTCACGGCGCGCTCCAGACCTACGATAAAGCGGGTGCGGCTGCCTTCGTCGGGGACCGGAGCGGCAGACTCGGCCTGAAGGTCGGTCGAACTCAACACGGCCTGTTGGGCCGATGCCGCTGGGGCGGCCACCAGGTTTAGGTTTAGCGTCAGAGTTGCCGCAAGAAACGACACCCAGATTGCGCTGGATGTCCCGCGAGTGGCCATAGTGTAGACCCCCGACTGGCGCGCCACGAATGACTGGATAACCTGTGGAATACCCGTGGAAAGTGGCATTTTCCGGGTCAACATCGACAAGTGTTGATGCCCTTGTCAACGTTAATGATTCCTCAAGGCAAGGGCCTCGTATGGGCCGGCAGAGCAAGCTGGCACGGGGCTTTGCCTTTTTTGCACCCGCACCTCACTTCTATCGCCCAATCAGGCGGGCGTAGCCCTGGTCGGTGATCTCGTCGATGGCGTCGCGGTAGCCCAGGGCGACGGCGCGCGCGGCGGGGAGCTCGCCCAGGTCAAGGCCGGTGAAGTCGTTGCGCCGCACGTAGACTATGGGCGCGCTGACCGGCACGAACGCGGCGCGCTGCTTGTGCAGGGTGGTGACGAGGCCGCGCATCTGGCCGGCGGGGCCAAGCTGGGAGACCATCACCGTGCGCATCGCCCCTTTGGTCAGCGAGACCAGGTGGATGTAGGATGACGAGGTGGGGATGTACACTCGGCCGCGGTGCAGGAAGGGCGTGTCGGGCCGGTCGCGCTCCTGGAACAGGAGGCTCGGCCACTCATCGTCCCAGCCAATGTCGGTGCGGTAGGCCATCACCCCATCTGGCTCCGAAAACGACGGCCGCAGCGTGAGATAGCTGCCGATATAGTCCTCCACGCCGGCGCGCGTATAGGCGCCCATGTATTCCGGCGCCGCACGCCGTTCCACGGCGCCATTGGGCTCCGGTGCGTCGCGGCGGGCGCACTTCGTGCCAGTCCAGGCGGATTTCACGCGCTCGAAGTCGAGGCCCAGCACCATGCACACGTCAAACAGGGTCTGGTCGCGCACGGGCCGACCGCCGAGCAGGTTCTGGATGGTCTTCTCGTGCATGTCGGCGGCATCGGCGAGTTCCGCCTGTGTCAACTTTTTCTCGATCATCGCCGTCTTGATGAGCGAGAGCGCCAGGGAATCCTTAAGAGAATGTTTGCCGTCCGTGCGCATGGGTGCGCTGTTTCGCAAGTGCTGCCCGAAAAATGGTGCCGAGGTGGCCGAGCCTAGCCGAAATGCCGGCGAGACGAAAAGGGGAGGAGCCCGATCCTATTGTGAAAATGCGCTCCAGAGCAGGACGAGACCTGCGCCGGCGAGCAAGAGGTCCATGATCAGACGGAACTGGCCGGCGTCGAGGCGTAG
>JAFMSC010000190.1:3012-7711 GCA_017353825.1 Hyphomicrobiaceae bacterium
GAGGCGTAGGACCAAGCCCTTGGCGAGCCGCGAGCCTGCCATCAGCGAGGCGCCGACGATGAGCCCGCGCACCACCGTCTCCATGGGCAGCGCATCGAAGCGCCGGAACACCAGCGCCTTGGTGAGGCCAATGGCCATGGAGCCTACCGCTTCCGTGGCGAGAAAGGCGCCCCTGACGAGCCCGTAGGCAAGAAAGAAGGGGGTGTTGATCGGACCGGTCGAAGCCACCATGCCCGTGACGAAGCCGATGACCGCTCCCACCAGCGGCAGGTGCCAGGCGCTGACGCGCAAACCGCGCGCCATGAGCCAGCGCCGCGCCGGGATCATGACGATGAACATGCCGCCCAGGACGCCTTCAACGATGCGCGGGCTAAGCATCAAGAGCGTGCGCGCGCCCAGCGCCGCACACGGCACCGCGGTGACGCAGTAATAGGCGTTGGCGCGCCAATCGACTTCCCGCCACCACACCAGCACGCGCGCGAGGTTGGCCATCAGGGCCGCGATGGCCATGACCGGCACCGCCTCCTGCGGCCCGAAGGCCAGCATCAGCGGCGGCATCAGCATAATCGAGGCGCCGAAGCCCACGATGCCGGACAGAGTGCCCGAAGCCAGCCCGAGTAGGAGAACCCCGAACCAGATCATGGGTATCCTGAGGGCAGGGAGGGCGTGACGGGCATCGGTAAGCTGGACCCAGGCGAGGGATGTCGGTGGGGCCTCGGGTTGCCCTCCGGCCGGGCGGGAAACGAACCCATTCGGGTCATGGGTCGGAGACCGCAGCAAACGCTACAGGTCTCGCCGCTCGGGCAGCAAGACCGAGGTTTGAGGCCGGCCCGCTGGGGAACTTAACGCCCAACCGACGCGTTGAGGGTAACGTCTTATTGTGTGCCTGGGGATGCCCACCAAGGGGGATCTATTGGCTACCACCGTCACGGATGCCGATGCGGAGCTGCGCGCACTGCTGCGCGCGCTAGAACGCCTCAACGCCGGTGATGGGGCGGTACGGCTGCCGGAGGATTGGAACGGCACGGCCGGCGAGGTTGCCAAGCTCTTCAACCGAGTGGCGAGCCAGCGCGCCAGCCACGGCGCGGCGCCGCATTGGCGGGTGCGCCCGCGCTTCAGCCGCACCGGCGCGCCCGGCGAGAGCCTTAATCCGGATCAGATTGTGACGATGCTCAATGCGCTGCTGGCCTTGAAGCGCGGCGACGACACCGTGCGCCTGCCGGTTGACTGGCCCGGGGTGGCGGGCAAGGTCGCCGACGCTTTCAACGACGTAGTCGAGCTCAATGTGCGCAAGCGCCTCGAATTGGCGCGCCTGAGCCGGGAGGTTGGCAAGGAGGGTAAGCTCAAGGAACGGGCGTCGATGGGTGAGGTCACCGGATTCTGGCGCGAGTCCGTGGATGCCGTGAACTCGCTGATCGCGAACCTCGTCTATCCCCAGAGCGAGGTGGCGCGCGTGATCGGCGCGGTGGCTGAGGGCGACCTCTCCAAGAGCATGGCACTGGACGTGGACGGGCGCCCCCTGGAGGGCGAGTTCCAGCGTACAGCGCACACCATCAACACCATGGTGGACCAGCTGCGCTCGTTCGCGGCGGAGGTGACGCGCGTTGTGCGCGAGGTGGGCAGCGAGGGCAGGCTCGGCGGCCGGGCCGACGTAGAGGGTGTTGCCGGCACGTGGCGCGATCTCACCGACGGCGTCAACTGCATGGCCGGCAACCTCACGGCCCAGGTGCGCAACATCGCCGAGGTGACGACCGCGGTGGCACGCGGTGACCTTTCCAAGAAGATCACCGTAGACGTGAAGGGCGAACTCCTCGAACTCAAGAACACCATCAACACCATGGTCGACCAGCTAGTTTGGTTGGCAGCCGAGGTGACGCGCGTGGCACGCGAGGTGGGCACCGAGGGCAAGCTCGGCGGCCAAGCCGACGTGCAGGGCGTGTCCGGCACCTGGAAGGACCTCACAGAGAGCGTCAACTCGATGGCCGGCAACCTCACCGACCAAGTGCGCAACATCGCCGACGTGACGACCGCGGTGGCGCGCGGCGACCTCTCCAAGAAGATCACCGTCGATGTTAAGGGCGAGCTCCTCGAACTCAAGAACACCATCAACACCATGGTGGACCAGCTCGGCGCCTTCGCCTCGGAGGTGACGCGCGTGGCGCGCGAGGTGGGTACGGAGGGCAAGCTCGGCGGCCAGGCCGACGTGCAGGGCGTTGCCGGTACCTGGAAGGACCTCACCGACGGCGTCAACTCCATGGCCGGCAACCTGAAGGCGCAGGTGCGCAACATCGCCGAGGTGACCAAGGCGGTCGCCATGGGCGACCTCTCAAAGAAGATCACCGTCGACGTTAAGGGCGAGATCCTCGAGCTCAAGGACACCATCAACACCATGGTGAGCCAACTGCGCTCGTTCGCCGCCGAGGTGACGCGCGTCGCGCGCGAGGTGGGCACTGACGGCAAGCTCGGCGGCCAAGCCGACGTGCAGGGCGTCGCCGGCACCTGGAAGGACCTCACCGACAGCGTCAACTCCATGGCCGGCAACCTCACGGCCCAGGTGCGCAACATCGCCGAGGTGACCAAGGCGGTCGCCATGGGCGATCTCTCAAAGAAGATCGCCGTAGACGTTAAGGGCGAGATCCTCGAGCTCAAGAACATCGTGAACACCATGGTGGACCAGCTCAGAACCTTCGCGGGCGAGGTGACACGCGTCGCCCGCGAGGTGGGCACGGAAGGCAAGCTCGGCGGCCAAGCCGCCGTTGAGGGTGTGGCAGGCACGTGGAAGGACCTCACCGACAGCGTCAACTTCATGGCCGCCAACCTCACCGACCAGGTGCGCGGCATCGCCCGCGTGGTGACGGCCGTGGCCAACGGCGACCTCAAGCACAAGCTCGCCGTGGAGGCCAAAGGCGAGATCGCGGCTCTCGCCGACACCATCAACGGCATGACCGACACGCTCGCCACCTTCGCCGAGCAGGTGACGACGGTGGCGCGCGAGGTGGGCGTCGAGGGCCGGCTCGGCGGTCAGGCCAAGGTGCCGGGTGCCGCCGGCACGTGGAAGGCGCTGACCGAGAACGTCAACCAGCTCGCCGCCAACCTGACGACGCAGGTGCGCGCCATCGCCGAGGTGGCCGTGGCTGTGACACAGGGCGACCTCACGACGCGCTCGATCACGGTGGACGCACAAGGTGAGGTGGCGGTCCTCAAGGACACCATCAACGAGATGATCCGCAATCTGCGCGACACCACACGCAAGAACACCGAACAGGACTGGCTTAAGACCAACCTTGCAAAGTTCAGCCGCCTCCTCCAGGGGCAAAAGAACATGGTGGCGGTGGGTCAGATGATCCTGTCGGAGCTCGCCCCGGTCGTGGGCGCCCAGCAGGCCGAGATTTACGTGCGCGAGAGCGGGGAGCCGCGGCTCAAGCTCCTGGCGAGCTATGCCTCCGGGGGCCAGGGGGCGCACGGCAAGACCGTGGAGCTGGGGCAGGGCCTCATTGGCCAGGTGGCCCTCAGCCGCGAGAAAGTTCTGCTGGAGGGACTGTCCGGGACCGCCATACGCGTGGTTACGGGCGTTAGCGAATGGACCCCCAGCGACATCCTGGTGCTGCCGATCGTGTTCGAGGGCGAGGTCAAGGGTGTGCTGGAGCTGGCCTCCGTGGAACGCTTCAGCCCCAGTCATCAGGCGTTCCTTAGCCAGCTCACGGAATCGATCGGCATCGTCATCAATACGATCGAGGCCTACGCGCGCACGGAGGACCTACTCGAGCAGTCGCAGTCGCTTGCCAACGAGCTGCAGCGGCGCCAGGAGGAGCTGCAGCGCACCAACGAGGACCTGCAGGACAAGGCGCTGCTACTGGCCCAGCGCAACGAGGAGGTCGAGCGCAAGAACCACGAGGTGGAGCAGGCGCGCCAGGCGCTGGAGGACAAGGCGGTTCAGCTCGCCCGCACCTCCAAGTACAAGTCCGAGTTCCTGGCCAACATGAGCCACGAGCTGAGGACGCCGCTCAATAGCCTCCTGATCCTGTCGGATCAGCTGTGCCAGAACCGCGAGCGCAACCTCACCGAGCGGCAGGTCGAATTCGCCAAGACCATCCATTCCTCAGGAAACGACCTCCTAGCGCTCATCAACGACATCCTCGACCTGTCCAAGATCGAGTCGGGGACCGTCGTGGTGGATGTGAGCGAGGTTCGCTTCGAGGACCTGCAGCGCTACGTGGAGCGCACGTTCCGGCCGATCGCCGAGTCGAGGAGCCTCGACTTCCTGCTGCGCATCGATCCGAGGCTGCCGAAGTCGATGGTGACGGACGCCAAGCGGCTGCAGCAGATCCTGAAGAACCTGCTCTCCAACGCCCTTAAGTTCACGCACCAGGGCGGCGTGACGCTCGCGATCGAGCCGGCCCGGACGGGTTGGGATCCCGCCAACGACGTGCTGAGCCGGGCGGCGAAGGTCGTCGCCTTCCAGGTCACCGACACCGGGATCGGCATTCCGGCCGACAAGCAGCAGATCATCTTTGAGGCGTTCCACCAGGCCGACGGCGGCATCAGCCGCAAGTACGCCGGCACGGGCCTCGGCCTCGCCATCAGCCGCGAGCTGTCAAGGCTCCTGGGCGGCGAGATCACCCTGGTAAGCACGTCCGGCCGCGGATCGAGCTTCACGCTCTATCTGCCGACCGACTACGCGCCGCCGCGGCTATCGCGC
>JAFMSC010000546.1:0-1970 GCA_017353825.1 Hyphomicrobiaceae bacterium
GGGCGACGCCCTGGCCGACGGCGCCTTCGTGGTGCGCGCATACTTCAACCCGCTGGTGCGGCTCATCTGGCTCGGCGCCTTGGTCATGGCGATCGGCGGCCTCCTCTCGCTCCTCGACCGCCGCCTGCGCGTCGGCGCGCCGAGACGGAGCTCCCGCGCCCAGCCCTTCCCTGCCCCGACGCCCGCGGAGTGACGACATGGGCGTGCACCGCAGGCTGGCTCGAACGTCAGCGAAGGCCCAACACAAGACGGGCCATCGCCGCGTGCGCCTTGCGGCGCTTGGTTATTGGCACTTCGCTATTTTCCGGGGCGTTGGGTGGGCGCTTCGCTTGGCCAAACCTACGCTCGCCCTGCTCGCTGCCCTCCCGATCGCCCTAGGCTCCGCACACGCCGTGGACCCTGGCGAGATGCTCAAGGACCCGGCGCTGGAGGGGCGGGCGCGGCGCATCTCGCAGGAATTGCGGTGCGTGGTGTGCCAGAACCAGTCGATCGACGGTTCCAACGCGCCGCTCGCCCACGACCTGCGGGTGATCGTGCGCGAGCGGCTCACAGCCGGCGACAGCGACCCTCAGGTGCTGGCCTTCGTGGAGGCCCGCTACGGTGAGTTCGTGCTGCTGCGTCCGCACCTCAAACCTGAGACCCTGCTGCTGTGGGGCACACCGCTCCTGCTGCTCGCCGCCGCCGCCGCCTACGTCTTCAACGCGCGCCGGCACGCCGCGGTCGGTGCCCGGCCATCGCTGCCGCTTTCACCGGAGGAGCAGCGGCGCCTTGAGGAGCTGCTGCGCGAGGGGGCGGACCCCTCGCGTCCAGACTCTCGATGAGACGCCACCGTGGGCGGGAGGGGTCGGACGCCCCGCAAGGTTACGATTTTTTAACGCGCCCGACATCGGCGCGTAAGTTTGCCTTGCCTAATAGGTGAGCCCTGCTGTCCTCATTTCCGATATTCGCCCGAGGTGACGCTGATGCACCCTTCTCTTCCCCCGGATCGCGTGCCACGCTTGGCCCCAAGACCCGCCAAGTGGCGTGTGGCCTTCCTGTCCGGGCTGGCCGTCGTAGCCGTGGCGGGCGGTACGCTGCTCGCCTTCCCGCAGCAGCGTGTCCAGGCCCAGCAGTCCCAGCTTGCGCCACCCGGCGCGCCCCCCACCTTCGCCGACCTCGTGGAGAACGTGAAGCCGGCGGTGGTGAGTATCCAGGTGACCTCGCAGGGCCCGAAGCTCGCACACAACTTCCCGCAGGAGCCGAAGGGCCGCGATCCGAGGCAGACGCCATCGCCGCTTCCCGACGACAATCCGCTTGAGGAGTTCTTCAAGCGCTTCGGCCGCGAGGGCATTCCCCATCCCATGCAGGCGCAAGGCTCGGGCTTTGTCATTTCTGCCGACGGGTATGTCGTGACCAACAACCACGTGGTTGCCGACGCCGGCAAGGTGCAGGTGAGCTTCGACCAGCACAACAAGTACGACGCCGAGGTCATCGGCACGGACGAGCGGACCGACCTCGCCCTGCTCAGGATCAAGGGGAGCGACAAGACCTTCCCCTACGTCAAGTTCGCCACCACCGCGCCGCGCGTGGGAGACTGGGTGATCGCGGTGGGCAACCCGTTCGGCCTCGGCGGAACGGTGACGGCCGGCATCGTATCGGCACACGGCCGCGACATCGGCTCGGGTCCTTACGATTACATGCAGATCGACGCCGCGGTGAACAAGGGCAACTCGGGCGGTCCGAGCTTCAACCTTGCGGGCGAGGTTGTGGGCGTCAACTCCGCCATCTACAGTCCCACGGGCACCAGCGTGGGCATCGCCTTCGCGATCCCCGCCCGCACCGCCAGCGAGGTCATCACCCAGCTCAAGACGGGCCAGCCCGTCAAGCGCGGCTGGCTCGGAGTGCGCATCCAGAGCGTCGATGAGGACACCGCGGCGAGCCTGGGTCTCGGCGAGGCCAAGGGCGCCCTGGTCGCCGAGGTCACGAGCCCG
>JAFMSC010000546.1:1980-2532 GCA_017353825.1 Hyphomicrobiaceae bacterium
CCGAAGCCGGCATCAAGAGCGGCGACACCATCCTTACGGTCAACGGCGTCAACATTGCCGACAGCCGCGACCTCGCGCGCCAGATCGCCGCCTTCTCGCCGGGCACCAAGGTGGACCTCAAGATCCTGCGCGCCCAGAAGGAGCAAACCATTCCGGTGAAGCTTGGGCTGTTGCCAGCCACCCAGGAGATCGCCCGCCAGGGGTCTTCCGAACGGCCCTCGCAGCCGACCGAGCTGGGGCAGCTGGGCTTGGCCGTGCAGCCGGCCACCGGGCCTGGCCAGGAAGGGCTCTTGGTCACAGATGTTGACCAGAGCACGGATGCGGCCCAGAAGATCAAGTCCGGCGATCTGATCCTGGAGGTCAGCGGCACGCCTGTCAGCACGCCCGACGACCTCGTGAAAGGCGTCAGGGAGGCCAACAAGCTGCAGCGGAGGGCGGTCCTGCTCAAAGTCAAGTCCGGCAGCGAGACCCGCTTCGTCGCCGTGCAGTTGAAGAAGAGCTAAGGACGCCCCACTTCCCCTGCACAGGCGAGGCGAGCCGCTCCCGTGGGAG
>JAFMSC010000029.1 GCA_017353825.1 Hyphomicrobiaceae bacterium
GACTCTACATTGCGTCTTGAAGCTCAACCCGGTCGAACCGCCGAGGTACGGACCCGTATGCCAGGTGGTGTGGGAGGGGCGGCGCCGTGAGGCGTCCCCCTATCCCGATCATGAAAGAATGAACGACGCCCACGATCGGGAAGCGTGGGCCGGCCGTATTGCCGATCGGTGTCCGGCAACAGTTGGTGTACCAGGCAAGACCTTGCTCTTGCTTGAGAGGTGCACAGAGCGCACGGCGTCGATCCCCGAGGTAAGCTTCACGCGGCCTGTCGGCATCTGGAAGATGTCCGTTCCGCCAGCTGTATCGAGCACGTCCGGCCGCTCAAGGAAGCGCGCGAACACCTGGCAGTCTTGGCAGTAGCAGACCAAACGAAACCCTGCGTACGGCGCAACCTCCCTTGCAACCCCGCGGACATGGCCGCATTGGCAGCGAAGGGAGACTTCCGTGGCACGTGGGGTCATAGAGCGAGCACTCCGACGCCTAGGCAGCCAACGAAACCGCGTCATCGCGGTGAAATGTGCGTTCAGAAGGGCAATGCCGAAGCGGGCGAAGCGGCCTCCTGTCTTGCGTGCCGATCCGACCCGTGCGACGATTCAGGAAATTCGCGGGCTTCTAAACGCGGAACAAGCACACCGGCCGCCCGTCGGCGGGGAGGGAGGAAAGTCTCATGAAGCTCGGCCGTCCTTTGCTGGCTCTGGTCATCGCCGCCGCGCTCGGTTGGTCGAGCGCTGCGTCTGCCGACACCGTCAAGGTCGGCGTCATCGCGCCCTTCTCCGGACCGACCGCCGCATTCGGGACGGCCTGGAAACAGGCGATCGACGCTTATCAGAAGCAGCACGGCGACACGGTTGCCGGCCACAAGGTCGAGATCGTGATGCGCGACCTGCCGGGACCTGACCCGCTGAAGGCCAAGGCCCTGGCCCAGGAGCTCGTCGTGAAGGAAGGTGTGCAATACCTCGCGGGCCTGGCCTACAGTCCGAACGCCCTGGCACTCGGCGCCTTTGCAAACCAGGCCCGCGTGCCGATCGTGATCCTCAACGCCGCCACCTCGGAGATCATCGATAAGTCCCCCTACTTCCTGCGGGTCTCCTATACGACTGGCCAGGTCTCGGCGCCGGAGGCGCTCTACGCCGCCAAGATCGGCCACAAGGCGATCGTCACCATGGTCAGCGACTATGCGCCGGGTTGGGATGCGGAGAAGAGCTTCGCTGATACCTTCGAGAAGGCCGGCGGCAAGGTCGTCGGCAAGATCCGCATGCCGCTGGCGACGACCGATTTCGGCCCCTACCTGCAACGCGCGCGCACCATGGGGCCCGAGGCCATCCTCGGCTTCCTGCCTGGCGGCGGCCCGACCTTCGGTTTTCTTACCGCCTACAACAACAGCGGCCTGTCGGCCGCCAACGTGGCCTATCTCGGCCAGGGCGAGACCTCCGAGCTCTACATCAACAGCTATGGCGACGTGGTGAAGGGCCTCATCACCACGATGTTCTACTCCGCCGACCACCGGTCGAAGGAAAACGACGACTTCAAGAAGGCCCTGTACGCCCTTTATCCGGACGCTGTCATCTCCAACCTCACGGTGTGCGGCTATGACGGCATCCATCTGATCTACAAGATGATCGAGGCCACCGGCGGCCAGAAGGACGCCGATAAGGCGATCGCCACCGCCAAGGGCCTAGCCTGGGAGAGCCCGCGCGGCCCGGTGCGAATCGATCCCGAGACCCGGGACTGGATCCAGAACATCTATGTGCGCCGCGTCGAGGCCGATGCCTCCGGGAAGTTTTACAACAAGGAGATCATGGTGTTCCCGATGCAGCCCGACTACGGGCGCTCCTCGGTGCCGGTGCCGACGCTCAACACCATCGAGCTCAAGACGCTGCCATAGCCGCCGCAGAGGGCGGCGGCCTATGAGGCGATCATGAACATGCTGCTCTCGATCCTGGTGGACGGTGTCTCCTACGGGATGATCCTGTTCATCATCTCGATCGGGCTGTCGATCACCATGGGCTTGATGCGCGTCGTCAACATGGCCCACGGCGGCTTCGCCATGCTCGGCGGCTTCATGGCAGCTGCCATCATGGCGTGGGCCGGCACGCGCTTCGAGGCGGCACTTGCCGCCGCCTCCGTGGCGGTGGCGCTGATCTCGGTGCCGATCGAGCGCCTCCTGGTGCGCCAGGTCTACGGCCGCCACGTGCTCGACCAGGCGCTGCTCTCGATCGGCCTCATCTACATCATCGTCGCCGGCGCCAATCTGCTGTTCGGCGCTTCGATCACCACCCTGCAGATCCCGCACTACCTGACCGGCTGGGTAGCGATCGGCAACCACACCATCCCCAAATACCGGCTCTTCGTCACCGTTGCCGGGCTCATCATCGTCGCGCTGCTCTGGGTCGCGATCGAGCGTACCTCGTTCGGCGTGCGCATCCGCGCTGCGGTCGACAATTCGGCGATCGCCCAGACCGTCGGCATCAACACCTCGCAGCTCTACGCCATCGCCTTCGCGGTCGGGGCCGCGCTGGCCGCGCTCGGCGGCATCATCGGCGCCCAGATCATGCCCATGGAGTCCACCTATGCCCTGAAATATCTGGTCCTGATGCTGGCGGTGGTGACGGTCGGCGGCATGGGCACCGTCACCGGCACGTTCGCCGCCGCGCTGCTGCTGGGCCTTGCCAACACGGCCGCGATCTATCTGGTGCCGAGCATGGCCTCGGTCGCCTTCTATATCGCCATGTTTCTGGTCCTCACGCTGCGCCCGCAGGGCCTGTTCGGAAGGAGCCTGTGACGTGGCCGCGGTCGGCCTGGAGAACGCCACGGCGGCAGCGCGGCCGCAGCGGCCGGCGATCCCCTTCCTGCCGGAGGTCATGCTGGCCGCGCTGGGCATCGGCGCCTTCTTCGCGTTCCCGAACGACCTCGCTTTCCTGGCACGCATCCTCATCACTGGCCTGTTTGTGCTGTCGCTATCGCTGGTGCTGGGGCAGGCTGGCATCCCCACACTGGGTCACTCCGCCAGCATGGGAACCGGCGCCTATGCCGCCGGGCTGTTCGCGATCCACGTGTCCCAGGACCCGCTGGCAGGCCTCCTGGCGGGCGGGCTCGCCGGGGGAGTGATCGCGGTCGTGACCGGCGCGCTGCTTCTGCGCACCGCGCACCTGACCTTTGTCATGCTGACCATCGCGGTAGCACAGATCCTCTACGAGATCGCCAACCAGGCGGCTTGGCTCACCGGCGGCGACAACGGCCTGTCCGGCATCAGCGTCGATCCGATCCTCGGCGTGTTCGGGTTCGACCTCTACAGCCGCACGTCCTATCTGTACGCGCTCGCGGTCCTCATGGTCTCCTATTTCATCCTGCGCACGATCGTGGACTCGCCGTTCGGCCTTACCAGCCGCGGCATCCATTCCGATCCTGAGCGCATGCGCGCACTCGGCTGCAATACCTACCGGCACCTTCTCATCGTCTTCACCATCGGCGGCCTGTTCGCGGGGCTCGCTGGTGCGCTGTCGGCCCAGGTGGCCCAGGTGGTCGGGCTGGCGAGCCTCAGCTTTGGCACCTCAGGTGACGCGCTCGTCATGTTGATCGTTGGCGGCAGCGCGCGCCTGCCCGGCGCGCTCGTCGGCACGGTGGTGTTCATGATCGTCGAGCACGTCGCCGCCACCGTGAACCCCTATCATTGGCTGTTCATCATCGGCGGCCTGCTGATCGTCACGGTCCTGGTGCTGCCGGGCGGGCTCATCAGCGTGGTCGACTGGGTTTCGGCGCGCATGCCTTGGAGGACCTTCGGTCGGGGCGCGCGCCATGGCTGACGTGCTGCAGCTTGAGGGGCTATGCAAGAATTTCGGTGGCCTCGTCGTCGCCTCCGACGTGACCTTCGGCCTCGCGCCGGGTGACCGCACCGCGCTCATCGGCCCCAACGGGGCCGGCAAGACCACGCTCGTCAACCTGATCAGCGGCGCGCTGCATCCGTCCTCCGGCGATATAACGCTCGACGGCCGCTCACTGGTGCGCCTCTCGATGCCGGCTCGGGTGCAGGCCGGCGTAGTCCGCACCTTCCAGCTCAACCGCCTGTTCCGTGACCAGACGGTCGGCGACAATGTCCGCATCGCCGTCCTGCAGCAGAAGCGGCAATCGCTCAGGCTGTGGCAATCGCGCGCCGATCGGATCGCCGTCGAGGCTGCCGTCGACCACGTCTTGGGCGCTTTGCATCTTGAGGCGCGCGAAGGCCGGCTCGTGCGCACGCTCGCCTACGGTGAGCAGCGCTTGTTAGAGATCGCGCTCGCGCTGGCGCTCGAGCCGCGCGTGCTGCTGCTGGATGAGCCCGCGGCCGGCGTGCCGCGCGGCGAGAGCGGCGTCATCATGGATGTCATCGCCAGCCTGCCCCCCAGCCTCGCGGTGCTCCTGATCGAGCACGACATGGACCTGGTGTTCCGCTTCGCGCGGCGCATCGTCGTGTTGGCGTCCGGCGCCATACTCACCATCGGCACGCCGGATGAGGTGGCGGCCGACGATCGCGTGAAGCAGCTCTATTTCGGGCGCGACGGCCATGTCAGCCAATCGAGCCAAATCAGTTAGGTGAACCAAGCCAGCCATGGCAGCCGCCCGCATCGAACTCGTCCTCGACGCCGTGACCGCGGGCTATGCCGGAACCTCGGTGCTGGAGCGGGTGTCGTTCTCGGTCGGCGAGGGCGAGCGGGTCGGCCTGATCGGCCGCAATGGCGCCGGCAAGACCACCACGCTCGCCGCCGTGATGGGCCTCGCCCAGCTGATCAGCGGCCGGGTGCTGATGAACGGCGCCGACATCACCCGCCTGGCGACCTACAAGCGCGCCCGTGCCGGCCTCGGCTACGTACCGCAGACCCGCGACGTGTTCCCTTCGCTCACAGTCGAGGAGAACCTGCAGTCGGCCATGAACGGCGGCCAGGGGCCCGAGGCCATCGCCGCAGCCTACAGGCTGTTCCCAAAGCTCGGCGACCGGCGCAGTCATGCCGGCAGCCAGTTGTCCGGGGGCGAGCAGCAGATGCTGTCGGTGGCCCGCGCGCTCGTCAACGGCCCCAAGATCCTCCTCCTGGACGAGCCGCTGGAAGGCCTCGCCCCGAGGGTGCGCGAGGAGCTGATGGACGCCATCCGCCGCCTCGCCGACGAGACCGGCGTGGGCTGCGTGCTGGTCGAGCAGCATGTCGATATCGTGCTCGACTTCGCCACCAAGATCGTTGTGCTGGAGCGCGGGGTCCCCGTCTTCGTCGGCTCGACCGCGGACTTGCGTGCCCAACCCGCCGTGCTCGACCGCGCTATCGGCCTCGACAAAGTGGCGGGCTAGGGCGATGCTCGATTATTCATCAACGGGGGCTTTGGATCAGGAGGTCTACCCGTGCGCTGGGTCCGATTCTCGCAAGGCGGCCGGACGGCCTATGGTATCGTTGAGGGCGAGCGCGTGGTCGAGGCCGCGGGCGATCCCTTCGGCGGCTACGAGCGCACCGGCCGCAGCCACGATCTGCGGGGCGTGAAGATAGAGGTGCCGGTGGTGCCGCCCACCTTCTACTGCGTGGGGCTCAACTACGCGGCACACATCCGTGAGGCCGCCGCCAAGGTGGGCCTGCCGCCCGACCTTCCGAGAACGCCCGATGTCGGCTACCGCGCCAGCAGCGCCCTGATCGCCCACGGCGAGCCTGTGGCCATTCCCGCCGATGCCACCAAGGTGCAGTACGAGGGCGAGCTGGCCGTGGTCATCGGCAAGCGCGCCAAGGGCCTCAGCGAGGCCGAGGCGCTCGGCTGCGTGCTGGGCTACTCCATCGGCAACGACGTGAGCGAGCGCGCCTGGCAGAAGTCGGACCGCACGCTATGGCGCGCCAAGAACACCGACACCTTCAAGCCGATGGGTCCCTGGATCGAGACCGACGTAGTCCTCGACCGGCTAGAGACACGGGTGCGGGTCAACGGCGTCGAGACCACGCGTTTCCCCACCAACGATATGCTGTTCGGCGTCGCCACCTACATCAGCGCCATCACCCGCTACATCACCCTCGTGCCTGGTGACATCATATGGATGGGCACCGACGGCACTTCGCCCGACCTGAAGGTTGGCGACACGGTCGACGTTGAGATCGCGGGCATCGGCGTCCTCAGCAATCCATTCGTTGCCGCGTCATCGCGGACCTGACCGGCGTCTCGCCTGTCCCCGGCGCCTGCTTCCGCTTCCCGAATGCCGCTTCCCGGTGTTACTCTGGCCGGCGAGGAAGCCATTGAAACAACGACCAAGGCGGCCAGGCATGAGGGTCACAGCGAGCGGCAAACCGCTTGGCGCGACGATCGAGGACATCGACCTCTCCCAACCGGTGCCCGAGGCGCAATTCAAGGGCATCCTGCGCGCGCTGGGCGCGTTCGGCGTGCTGTGCTTCCCCGGTCAGCGGCTCGATGCGGGCGCCTTGGCGCGCTTCGGCGCCCTGTTTGGCGAGCTTGAGATCAACGTCGCCAACCGGTTCCAGGAGCCCGGCCATCCGGAGGTGATGATCCTGTCCAACATGATCCGGGAGGGCCAGCCCCTGGGGCTCGGCGATGCGGGACAGGGCTGGCACACCGACATGTCCTATTCCAAGCAGATCGCACTCGCCAATGTGCTCTACGCCGTCAAGGTGCCTGTGCGAGACGGCCGGCCGTTGGGCGACACGCAGTTCCGCAATATGCATGCGGCTTACGAGGGGTTGCCCGCTGAGCTGAAGCGGCGCCTCGCGGGCCGCACCGCCACCCACGACTTCGCCAAATTCTGGGACATGATGCGCGCCCGTCCGGGCTCGCAGCGGGCGCCCCTCTCGCCGGCGCAGCGCGCCAAGAAGCCGCCGGTCTCTCAGCCTGTCTTCCGCATCCACCCGATCACTGGACGCACGGTGCTCTACTGCAATCCCGGCTACGCCGTGCGCATCGACGGCATGCCGGAGCGGGAGAGTGCGGAACTCCTGGAGCTGCTGTTCGCCCACCAGGAGAAGCCCGAGTACTTCTACGCGCATCAATGGGCTGAGGGGCAGGTGCTGATGTGGGACAACATCGGCACGGTGCACAACGCGGTGCCCGACTACCACCCCGAGGAGTCCCGCTACATGCGCCGCGTACAGGTGATGGCGACCAAGGACTATGCCCGCCTGGCCGCCTGAGCGGGGCAGAAACCCAAGAAGACGGCGCCAGGCGCCGCGAGAACGAACATGGGAGGAGGCACGGGAATGCGGACCGCACGATGGCTCGTGAGCGTGGCGGCTGCCGCCTCAGCGGCAACGGCGGCGCCGATCGCGCTGTCAGCTGCCGCGGCGGCCGAGGTGCCCGAGATCCGCTTCGCGCGCCAGTTCTCGATGGGTTACCTACAGTTCAACGTGATGGAGCAGCACCGGCTGGTGGAGAAGCACGCCAAAGCTGCGGGTATCCCCGAGGTCAAGGTGGCGTGGGCCACCTTCAACAGCCCGGCGGCCATGAACGACGCGCTGCTGTCGGGCTCCGTCGACATCGTCTCGGGCGGCGTTCCGGGCCTGTTGACGATCTGGGCACGCACGCGCGGCACGGCCAATGCGGTGAAGGGAGTAGCCGCCTTCTCCTCGCAGCCGATCCTGCTCAACACGCGCAACCCCGCGATCAAGACGATTGCGGACTTCACCACCCAGGACAAGATCGCCGTGCCCGCGGTCAAGGTTTCGGTGCAGGCCATGATGCTGCAGATGGCAGCCGCCAAGCAGTGGGGCCAGGCCAATTTCGCAACGCTTGATCCTCTCACCGTCGGGATGTCGCCGCCGGACGCGACCGTCGCGCTCCTCAGCGACGCCGGCGATATCACCAGCGTGTTCAGCGTGCCCCCGTTCCAGTATCAGCAGCTGGAGAAGCCCGCCATCCACACGGTGCTCAACTCCTACGAGGTGTTCGGAGGACCCCACACCTTCACGGTGGCGTGGACCTCCTCCCAGTTCCGCGACAAGAACCCGGCGCTTTACAAGGCGCTGGTGGCCGCCTTCGGCGAGGCGACGCAGGAACTCAACCGGGATGTGCGCCCTGCTGCCCAATACTGGATCGACAACGTCAAGTCCAAGATGGGCGTGGAGAAGGTGGCCGAGATCGCCTCCGGCCCCCAGGTCAAGTGGACCATGGTACCGGAGAACACCATGAAGTACGCCAGGTTCATGCACGCTGTCGGCAGCATCAAAGTGATGCCTGAGGACTGGAAGGAGCTGTTCTTCCCCGAAGTGCACAACCTAGCCGGCAGCTGAGCGGCCGGACAACAGGCGATCACTGCATGCTGGCGGACAACAACATGAGCGCTGAGCCAAATCCCACCCCTCTGCTGCAGGTCGATGGGGTTACCCTGCAGTACAAGACCGCCAAGCACCTCGTCACGGCTACCTACCGCGTGAGCTTCGACGTGCACCAGGCCGACCGGTTCGTGCTCCTGGGGCCGTCCGGCTGCGGCAAGTCCACGCTGCTCAAGGCAGTCGGCGGTTACATGGCTCCCACCGAGGGCAGCATGCGCCTCAAGGGCGCGCCGATCCTCGGGCCCGGCGCCGACCGTGTGTTCGTGTTCCAGGAATTCGATCAGCTGCTGCCGTGGAAGACGGTGAAGCACAACGTGATGTTCGCGCTTGAAGCCTCGCGCAAGATGCGCGGCAAGGCGGCCGAGACGCAGGCCATGCGCTACATCGAGAAGGTCAATCTCGGCAAGTTCGCCGATTCCTATCCGCACACCCTATCAGGCGGCATGAAGCAGCGCGTCGCCATCGCCCGCGCGCTGGCGATGGAGCCCGACGTGCTGCTCATGGACGAGCCGTTCGCGGCGCTCGACGCTCTGACCCGGCGCAAGATGCAGGACGAGCTGCTGGCGCTGTGGGCGGACACGCATTTCACGGTGCTGTTCGTCACCCACTCGATCCCCGAGGCCGTGCTGGTGGGCAACCGCATCCTGCTCTTGTCGCCGCACCCAGGCCAGGTAAAGGGCGAGCTCAACAGCAGCGGCGACGACCCGGTCGACCCGGCCACCGGCATCAAACTGTCCGACCGCATCCACGAAATCCTCTTCGCCGACCGCGTCGAGGAGCAGGAGACTGTACCCCATGGCTAGCATGCGCGAAGGCGCCGGGTCCGCATTCGCTCTGCCGCCGACGCGGACCGAGTATCTGCGTGAGGTCGTTGCGGGCCAGGATATCGGCGTGGTGCAGGCGCCTCTGACGCCATGGCAGAGGCTTGCCAACCAGGGCTGGCTCAGGAAGGGGCTCTTGCTGGTGGCGATCGCGGCGGCCTGGGAGATCTATGCGCGCCGGCTCAACAATCCGCTGCTGGTGCCGACGTTCTCCTCCACCCTGGCCGCGTTTGCCGATGGGTTCCGCGGGGCCGAGATCCCCGAGAAGGTCCTGAACTCGGTGGCGCTGCTGCTCAAGGGCTATGCCGCCGGCCTCGTGCTCGCAACAATATTCACCAGCCTGGCGATGATGACCCGGCTGGGCAATGACCTGCTCGAGACGCTCACCTCGGCCTTCAACCCCCTGCCGGCCATCGCGCTGCTGCCCTTGGCGCTGATCTGGTTCGGGCTCGGGGACATCTCCATCGTCTTCGTGTTGGTGCACTCCGTGCTGTGGGCCGTGGCGCTCAATGCCCATTCGGGGTTCCGCTCGGTGTCGAACACCCTGCGCATGGTGGGCCGCAACTACGGCCTCAAGGGGCCCCGGCTCATCTTCAAGATCCTAATTCCCGCGGCCTTCCCCGCGATCCTGACCGGTCTCAAGATCGGCTGGGCCTTCGCCTGGCGGACGCTGATTGCCGCGGAGCTGGTATTCGGGGTGTCTTCCGGCAGGGGCGGCCTCGGCTGGTACATCTACGAGCATAAGAACATGTTGGACATCCCGGCCGTGTTCGCTGGGCTGTTCACGGTGATCCTGATCGGTCTGCTGGTCGAGAACCTCGTCTTCCGCAACATCGAAGCGGCGACCGTGCGCAAGTGGGGCATGCAGTCCTGACCGCCCGGGACCCGTGCCGAACACTTGAGTCGGCCAGCCCCACCCTCCAAGCATCGCCCGTGCATGGGCTTCGCGCAAGATCAACTGCCCGGGCGACTATGCGCCGACGGGAAGAATGCGTCCTTCCAGTTTTCCGGCCGGCTCTTGATGATGCCGGTCTTGTACATTTGCTCGGCGTACTTCATGACGCCGTTCGGGATGAGGGTGAAGGCAAAGCCGGGCTTGGCGATCATATCCACCAGCTCGTCCACCGAGAGCTTCTCCTTGCTCGCCTTGAGATAGAGTTCGCAGGCTCCGCGCCTGTCCTTGGCGATGAAGTCCACGGCCTCACCGAGGGCCGCGTTCATGGCGGCGATGGTCTTTGGGTTGGCGTCGTAGAACTTGGTGGTAGTGAACACGACGGCGATGGTAGCCGGGCCGCCCATCACTTCGGTCGAGTTTAGGATCTCGTGCACGCCCGGTGCCTTCAGTTCCTGGTACTGGTAGGGCGGCGCCGAGAAATGCGTGGTGAGCTCGCCACCGCCGCTCAGTAGGTAAGCCGTGGCGTCGGGGTGCGCCATTGCCACCGTTAGCGGATCGAACTTGCCGCGTCCGGCTTCGCCGACGAGCTTCTCGGCAGCGATGCCGAGGATCGTCGACTGCATCGATACCTTGACGGTCGGCACGGCAATCTTGTCCTTGTCCGACAGGTCGGCGATGGTCTTCACATTGGGATTGCGCGTGACCATGATCAGCGGTACGGCCGCAGCTGCGGCCAGCGCCTTGACCTGCCCGCCGGTGCGTGACCACAACAACAGCATGTTGCTCACGCCACTGGTGACGAAATCGAGATTGCCGGCCAGCAGCGCATCGGTCGACGTGCCGCCGCTGCCGATGGTCGCCCACGTGACCTTGATGTCGCCCAGGCCCAGCACCTTGGCGTGCTTCTCGATGAGCCGGTTCTGCTCCATGACGACGACGGATAGATAGGGCAATCCATATTGCTTCGAGATCCGGACCTCCGACACCTCGGCCCGCGCCGAGGCTGCACCCCCACAGGCCAACGCCAGCGTTCCCGCGAGCACTCTTAGCTTGAGACGGCGCATCGGCTCCTCCCTGTCTTGATTTCGGTGGGCTTGATTTCTGTGGGCTTGACCGCACCACACTATGATCCTGCGCCCCCGTTTGATGAGCCCGGCGATTTATCGCCATTCACCGGAGCCCGCACTTCGCACCTGCGTGATAAAGCTTCAGGTCTCGCGAGGTGTGGCAGCCTTCTTTCGGCGAGGCGTGTTGTCAACCCTTGCATCTGCAGCCGACCCCCGGCACGATCGGCTGCAACATGATGCGCGCCACAGGGAGCCCGCTGGAGCCATGCACATGCGCCGCTTTCACGCCGCCGTCGTGGTGGCATTGACGATCTTGGTCGTTGCCGTCGGTGGGGCCAGCGCGGAGGTCCCCGAGGTCAAGATCGCCATGCAGAACGGCTCCAATTACCTGCCGCTGATGGTGATGAGGAGCCAGAAGCTGGTGGAGAAGCAACTGGCGGCCAAGGGTTTCGGTTCCACCACCGTCTCATGGGTGAGGCTGTCCGGTCCGTCGGCGATCATCGATTCGTTCCTGGCCGGCGCCCTGCACTTCGCGGGCCAGGGCATACCCTCGACGATCCTGCTCTGGGACCGCACGCGCGGGAGCATCGGCGCCAAGGCGGTGTCCGCGATGTGTGCCCCCAACATCTGGCTGATGACGCGCAACCCGGAACTCAAATCGCTGCGCGACCTGACCGACAAGGACCGCATTGCCGTCCCTTCGGTGAAGACCTCGTCCCAGGCCCTATTCCTGTGGAGCGCAGCGGAGAAGGAGTTCGGCGCGGGCCAGTGGGGCAAGCTCGACCACCTGACCGTCTCCATGGCGCATCCTGACGCGATGGCCTCGGTGCTCAGCGCCAAAGGAGAAATCACCGTCCACGCCGCCACCTCGCCTTACGCGGACCTGGAGAAAAAGGCCGGCCTGCACGCCATCACCGACCTCTATGCTGTCGAGGGCGGCACTGTGAGCGGGCTCAATTTCGTCTCCAATGAGCAGTTCCGCAACGCGAACCCCGTCACCTTTCGGGCGGTGAAGGCGGCCTTCGACGAGGCGATCGACTGGATCAACGCCGACAAGCGGCGTGCCGCGCGCTTCTACCTCGACGAGTCGAAGGACAAGATCTCGATCGAGGACATCACCGCGATTCTCCTGGCACCCGACTACATCTTCGACCAGACCCCGCGCGGCATCGGCGACGCGCTCGGCACCATGTACAAGGCCGGGATCATCAAGACCGAGGCCCAGTCCTGGAAGGATGTCTACTTCCCGGAGGTGCATGACCTGCCGGGCAACTAAGCATGCCCTTACGGGCTGACAGGCAGGCACCCGGTGGCCTAGTTAACCGCCACCGGCCACGCCGGCTCCTGAGGACGAACCGGGGCTGGTTACCGCCGGTCGATGGAGGGGTTGGTGAGGTTTCTCGCCTCCTCCGGCGCCTCGCCGAATCGGCCGCGTGACCGAGATCAAACCTGTCGGGGTGGGTTGAGTTTGGTGCGCCTCAGTTAACGGCAGGCTCACGTTGCAACGGCGACCTCCCGGGGCCCTTTTCGGCCGTGGCGCTTTTCGGCAGCTTTCGCAGCGCCACTGCGGCAACGCCGAACGGCCCGACGGCAGAGGCTTTGACGGTGTGCCGTTCCGCTTGTTCAGCAAATCTACAGGGGCCGCGGCGATCACGGCCCCGTTTACACAACGCCGACCACAATGAGCAGGTGCTGGAAAGGTCGGGGCCTGCGGATTGGCGCACACGCCTGAACCAATCCAGCAAGCCCTCGCCAGACAAGCCCTCGCCAGAGCGGAGCCCGAGCGATGCTTTCAGCCGCCCTTTACTGCCCGCCCATGCTCGGCGAGGTGTTATTCTTATTCATTTGCTCTACCCACTCCGGCGACCCGCCCGGGGCACAGGCCGCAAGAATCGATGCCAGAAGTGCGACTGTTAAGATGATCCGCATTTCCGTCTCCTCTCGATCCGTCATCACGCAATGAACGCGATCACCAGAACGACGCCAGGCTTTGCGCTACCGGTCGCGCCTGCTGTGGCTCGGCAGCCTGACAACTTGATGCCGTCCCCAACCGTCGCCCCATCGATGGCGAGTCAGTGCCCACCGTTCGTTGTATTGTGACTACACCCGCCAATTGTGACGGATAAGGGACCGCAATTTGTCCGCTGCAGTACTCTCGACAGCTGTTGCAGAAATGCCAACAACCTTCGCCGGCGTGATCAAGACCATCGGGGGAGGCCAACGAGCGGTGCAAGCGCGCATATTGAGCTGCGGCTACCCCAGCGACCGGGCAAGCCAGGTTCTACTCTAGACTCCAGCTACTTTCCGGCGCTTTGCTCCGCAAAGTAGATAGGCGCTTCAGGCGCTAACCAGGACCTACGTTAGCCAGCCTGCCATGGCCGAAGTACCAGGTCCTGTCCTGCCACCGATTCTGCCGGTCAAAGGCAGGAATCGAAGGCCATCGCGCAGCGAGGGCTGAATTGCCCCTGATGACAAGGGGCGACCTCAAATGGTTGCTCTGACGCCGCAATCTGGCTTGCTGACGTGGTGGAATGCGCCTGCTGGAATGATCGCCTCGCGGCCGCTGCGGGTCGCATGGGTTCGCCCACTTGCGCAGAACTTGCGCAGAATCGGCGGGTCAAGTTGGGGTAGGTCTTTCATGCGGCGGGGTGGCCGCAGCCAACACGGAGTGGCGGCAGCCGACATGACTGTTCGCCCACTTGCGCAGAACTTGCGCAGAATCGGCGGGTGGATCTAGGCAAATCAAGGCCTTAGCGGAAAAGTCGTCACTACACTTTCGGTTCGAGTGGTAGAGCTCAGGTGTTGGCTGCGAGCGCCAGCCGCCAGGGGCAGCGCGCCTGGCCGTCCTGCTTGCGAAGCAAATGGCGAGGTACATTGCGTCGGCAGATTGAGCTTCCCCCCAAAACAAAACACCCTTGGTCTGCACGACACGCCGCCGCGCCTGGTCTTGCTCACCTGAAACCTTGATCCACCAGCCCCACGGCGACAAATCGGCTCAGGGTTTTGGCGCCCAACTGCGCAAGGGGTTAGCGGGGAACCGCACCGGCGGCAGAATGATGCGGCAAAGCTGCGTACGTTATTGCGCTTCTGGCCGGCGGAGGGACCAAGGACCTGCCCCAGGACCTCCCGGCCACAGCCGTGTTTGTCGATGGAAATGGGAGATGCCCCGTTTCTGATAATCGCGACGCGGATGGAGCCCTGTCCAGTCCGACCGAGGCTCGGCGGCTTCGGTCCCGTCAGCTCCGCCGCGCCGGGCCTACAGAGTCGCGCAGGACGAAGGCGTTGGGGACCAGGACGTGGCGCGGGTCCGGGCCGGTGCGGCCCAGGATGCGGTCGAGCAGGAGGTTGGCGGCAATGCGGCCCACCTCGGCCTGGTCCCAGTGCTGGAGGGCTATGGGCGGCACGTGCAAGTCGGCCAGCTCCGAGCTGCCAGACCCGATCACGGAGATGTCGGTTGGGATGGCGAGCCCGCGCACCCTGATGGCCTTCAGCACCCCAGGCAGCATGCCGATCCCGCCGGCGATGATGGCTGTCGGCCGCTTGCTGGCGGCGAGCATGGAGGAGGTCAGGCGGAAGCCGGCGCCGGCGAGGAAGCTTGAGGCGTGGATGATGGCCGGATCGGGTGTCAGCCCGGCGGCGCGAAACGCCTCCTCGTAGCCGCGCAGTCGCTCGCGCGCCGGGTAGAGGCTGGGCTCGCCGGTGATGAGCGAGATCGCCCGGTGCCCGAGGCCCAGGAGGTGCCCGATCGCCGCGCGGATGCCTTGCGCGTGGTCGGTCATCACCGCATCGGCCCAGGACGGCTCGTCGCGGTCCACCAGCACGATGGGCACGCCCAGCCCCCGCAGGAACGCGTCGAACTCGTCGGTCATCGGCGAGTAGGGTCCGATCATGATGCCGTCCATTTGCCGGCGGCTGAGGCGCTCGAGCAGCCCGCGTTCGCGCTCCCGCCGGCCCTCCGAGTTGGAGAGCACGAGCGAATAGCCGGCCTCGTCGAGCACATCGTGCGCGGCGCCGACGAAGGCAGCGAGCGCGGAGATGTTGATCTCGCGGATCACGCAGCCCACGGTGTGCGTCGCGCGCGAGCGCATGCTCTGGGCGACGGCGTTGGGCGAGTAGCCGAGATCGGCGATCGCCTTCTCGACCTTCTCCCGCAGCCGCGGCTGCACCTTGCTGTGGGCGTTGAGGACACGCGACACCGTGCCGACCGAGACGCCGGCGGACCTGGCCACGTCCCTGATGGTCGGCTTCAGTCCACTCTCGCGCATGGCGCTCCTGGTCAGATCTCGGCGTCGGCGGCGCGCCTATCCTTGGCGTGCCTGACCAGCAGGCAGGCGCCGAGCTGGTCGAGCTCGTTGACCCACCGATGCCGGAGGCGCACGGGCTTCATCGGTAGGCCCTCCTTGTGCCGGACATCCTCGCCATCTCAGGGCCGCAGGGCGCCACGCGTACCAACGAACAAGGAGTACAGCGTCGAGCCCGCCGTGATGAACATCCGGTTGCGCTTCGGTCCGCCGAAGGCCAGGTTCGCCACCGTCTCTGGAACGCGGACTTTGCCGATCAGCTCGCCTTCCGGCGCGATGCAGTGCACGCCATCGGCGGCGCTGGTCCAGATGTTGCCGTCGACATCGATGCGAAAGCCGTCCGGGATGCCGGGCGCGATCTCGGCTAGGAGACGGCGGTTGCGCAGCGTGCCATCGTACACCTCGTACGCCAGGATGTGGTGCGGGAACTCGGGCCCGTGCGAGGCGGCGGAGTCGGCGATGTAGAGCGTCTTCTCGTCGGGAGAGAAGGCGAGCCCGTTGGGCTTGACCATCTCATCCGTGACGATCGCAAGCTCGCCCGACCGCGGATCGAACCGGTAGACGTTGCACCGGCCAATCTCGCTCTCGGCCTTCTCGCCCGTGTAATCCGTGAGGATGCCGTAGTCCGGATCGGTGAACCAGATGGTGTCGTCGGATCCTACGACAATGTCGTTGGGCGAGTTGAGGCGCTTGCCCTGGAACCGCTCGGCGATGACGGTGATGGTGCCGTCGGGCTCGGTGCGGGTCACCCTGCGGGCGCCGCTCTCGCAGGTGAGGAGGCGCCCCTGCCGGTCGCGCGTGTTGCCGTTGGCGTGGTTGGAGAACGCACGGTAGACCGAGATGGGCTGCCCCTCGGCCCAGCGCAGGATCTGGCTATTGGGAATGTCACTGAACAGCAGGCATTGCCATTCAGCAAACCAGACTGGACCTTCGCTCCAGCGCATGCCCGTGTGCAGCACCTCCATCTTGGCGTGGGCGATGACGTAGGGGCGAAAGCGATTGAAGTTGATGAAGTCGTAGTGGTCGTTCATGTCGACACGCCCCGGGCCCGCCTCAAGCACGCGAGCCGGGGAGCTCCGTCACGCGCAGGTCGCGCACACAGGCGAGCTCGGTGATGTTCCAGAGCTGGTCGAACAGCGCGCGCGCATGCGCGCGGCCGAGGCGGCGGGTGGCGCAGTCGAGGAACTTCTCCTGCAGCTCATCGCGGGTGAGCGGACGCTGCCAGCTGCCCTTGGCGAAGGCTACGGGCGCGTGCTCGATGACCCTGCCGTCGGTAAGCACGATGCTCACGCGGTCGTTCGGCGCCATCGCCAGCTCGGGAACCGTATCGTCCACCGTGGTGCACGTCACCTTGTCGAGGTTGGCCACTACCTCCGGCCTTGCCACGAACTCATCGGTCAGCTCCGACAGGCCGACGCGGCGGGCGACCAGGGCCGCCGCCATGGCGAACTCCATGCTGAACTTGGCCTCGAGCCCGGTCTTAGGACGGCTGTTGCGCAGCATCAGCATCTGGACCGCGCCGGTCTGAACGCGGATCTCCTTGACTGCATCAGGCTTCAGATCGTGCTCGTTGGCGAGGTCGAGCATGGCATCGATGGCGCGGTGGGTCGAGTAGCAGGTGGGATAGCGCTTCACGTTGACGCCAGCCCGAGGCATGCGCCACTCCGTGCCGAGCTGTGCGTCGCCTCCGTCGAGGTGCGGCGACCCAGAAGGCGAGATGGCGCGCAGGAAGCCGGTGCGGTGCTCAATCGCATCCGGGGACGCGGTGAACCCCTCACTGGCGAGCCGCGCCGCGATCACGCCGGACTGGGCGGCGCGGCCTGCATGGAACGACTTCGTCATGGTACCGAAATTGGCGACGAGGCCCGCGGCCATAGAGGCGCTGAGCGCGATGGCGTGCGCGGTCCTTTGCTCGTCGAGGCCGTTGAGGCGCGCGCAGGCGGCCGCAGCGGCGGGCGCCCCGTAAAGCGCCGTCGGGTGGAAACCGCGATCGTGCAGTGCGCCGGGCTCGCGGGACAGGAGCAGGGCCCACAGTTCGTAGCCTGCAACGTAGGCTGCCAACAGCTCGGCGCCGCTGCTGCCGCGAGTCCATCCTTCCGCCAGGATGGCCGGAGTGAGCACTGTGCTCGGATGGCCGGCCAGCGCAACATCGTCGTAGTCGAGCACGTGGGCGGCCACGCCGTTCACCAGCGCGGCATCCGGGGCGGAGAGATTGCGGCCGGACGGGATCTCGGGTGCCCCCTCGTTGCTGGTGGAGGCCGGCACGAACTTCGCGACGATGCGCGGGGCCGGCTCGCCAGCGCCGGCGATCATTACGCCGACGCAGTCGGTTATGCCGGTGCGGGCGGCGTCGATTGAGCGCTGGGGCAGCGTTGCCGTGTCGATGGCGCCGACGAATTGGGCGACCTGGCCGGCGAGTGTCGTCATGAGCATCCTCCTGCGTGGGAGCGGGTCGGGGGGCGGGGTCAATAGGAGCGGGGTAGGCCCAGCACGTGTTGGCCCAGATAGGCGAGGACGAGGTTGGTGGAGATGGGCGCGGTCTGATAGATCCGGGCCTCGCGCCATTTGCGCTCCACATCGTATTCCTGGGCGAATCCGAAGCCGCCGTGCGTCTGCATGGCCGCCTCGGCGGCGTGCCAGGTGGCCTCGGACGCCAACAGCTTCGCCATATTGGCATCAGGCCCGCACGGCTTACCGGCTTCAAACAGCGCGGCGGCCCGGCGCGCCATCATATCGGCAGCTTCGAGCTCCGCGTAGGCGCGGGCGAGCGGGAACTGCACGCCCTGGTTCTGGCCAATCGGACGCCCGAATACGCGGCGCTGGTTGGCGTAGGCCACGCCCTTGTCGAGGAGCCACCGCCCGTCGCCGATGCACTCGGAGGCGACCAGGATGCGCTCCGCATTCATACCGTCGAGAATGTAGCGGAAACCCTGGCCCTCCTCGCCGATCAGATTCTCCGGCGGAACCTCGAGGTTGTCAAAGAAGACCTCGGTGGTGTTGTGATTGATGAGCGCCTTGATCGGCCGAATCTCCATGCCGTGCCCGCGCGCCTCGCGCAGGTCGATGATGAACGTCGACAGCCCCTCGGTGCGCTTCTTCACCTGGTCCACGGGCGTCGTGCGCGCGAGCAGCAGCATGAGGTCGGAATGCAGCGCGCGCGACGTCCACACCTTCTGGCCGTTGACCACGTAGACGTTGCCCCGCTTCTCGGCTCGCGTCCTCAGCTGCGTGGTGTCCGAGCCGGTGGTGGGCTCGGTGACGCCGAAGGCCTGCAGGCGCAGCTGGCCGGAGGCGATCTTGGGCAGGTAGCGCCGCTTCTGCTCGTCGCTGCCGTGCCGCAAGAGCGTACCCATGATGTACATCTGCGCATGCACGGGGCTCGCCGTGCAACCGCATGCGTTGATCTCTTCGAGGATCACCGCTGCCGCGCGCAGCGGCAGCCCCGACCCGCCGTATTCCTCTGGGATCAACGCGCCCAGGAAGCCCGAAGCCGTCATCGCCTGCACGAACTCGGTCGGATAGGCGCGCGCTTCGTCGAGCTTGCGCCAGTATTCCGATGGGAAGTCCTTGCAGATGCGGCGGACCGACTCGCGCAGGTCCGGATAGTCCTCGCCCAGCGCGACGGTAACCTCCCCTTCCGGTGTTTCAGGGCTGTGCACGGTCATGCGTCTCATCCTCAGTCGCGGCTCGTCATGCGGCGGTTTCGACGGGAACCTTGAACGTCTTGGGCAGGCCGGCGCGGGCGATGGCGCCCGAGAAGCGCTCGGCCGGCAGCCAGCTCTCTACCGTGGTGCGCAGTGCGACCAGCGCCTCGACATGGATGCCGGTGTGGAAGCCCAGCGATTCCAGCAGGAACACGCAGTCCTCGGTGTTGATGTTTCCCGTGGCGCCGGGCGCGAACGGGCAGCCGCCGAGGCCGCCCAGGGAGGCGGCGAAGCGGCGCACGCCGGCGTTGACGGCGCCGACCACGT